>JBLNEJ010000602.1:0-5452 GCA_050262535.1 Clostridia bacterium | reverse complement strand
TTTGACAAACTGCTTAATCTCTTCACTCAGCACATCGCTTGGCATATAGCCCTGGCGCAATGTGACAAACGCTTTGATCGTTTCACCGCGCAGCTGATCGGGAATTCCGATCACCCCTGCTTCCGCGACCGCCGGATGTTCCACAAGCGTGCTCTCGACTTCAAACGGACCGATCCGTTCGCCTGCGGTCTCGATCACATCGTCAATCCGCCCTTGAAACCAGAAGTAGCCATCCTCATCACGATAAGCAGAGTCACCTGATATGTACCATCCGTTGCGAAAATAAGAGTCGTATTTCGCAGCATCCCCCCAGATCGCACGCATCATCGCTGGCCATGGCGGACGTATCGCCAGGTCCCCCATGCGATTCGGCGGCAGTTCATTGCCCTTTGAATCGACAATCGCCAAATAAATGCCGGGAAGCGGCTTCCCCATCGAACCTGGCCGAATCTCCAGATCGGGTCGGTTCGCACAAATGGTGGAGCCCGTTTCCGTCATCAGCCAATTGTCGTGAATACGGCAATTCAGCACCCTCGAGCCCCAGCGTAAGATCTCCTGATTCAGCGGCTCGCCGGCAGACAGAATGTGACGCAATTTTGAAAAATCAAATCGTTGCGACAACTCATCACCCGCAGCCATCAGCATGCGAAATGCTGTCGGGGCGCTAAACCAGACCGTAACACCATATTTTTCTATAGTAGCATACCAGTCTTCAGGACGAAACCGTCCGCCGTAAACAACAATGGAAATTCCGTGCAGCCATGGGGCAAAAATGACCGCTGAGGTACCCGTAATCCAGCCAGGGTCTGCTGTGCACCAAAATACATCACCGGGACGAAAATCATAAGCAACGGCCCCAGCAACAAATTGATGAAGCAGGCTGGAATGGGCGTGTAGGACTCCCTTCGGCCTTCCTGTCGACCCTGACGTATAATGCAGGTACAGTCCACTGTCAGCCGCTACATGCTCCATGAACGGGTCGTCCGGTTGGTCCATCACCTGTTCATAGGTGACAAACGGTGCCGGTTGTTGTTCCGTTGTGCCCACCACAATGATGTGCTTCAGTTCAGGCAAATCGTGATAAGGGATTCGGTGGACAAGCGCGGCTGTTGTCACAATTGCCCTGGCACCGCTGTCTGACAGGCGGTCTCGAACTGCAGCTTCCATAAACGCTTCAAACAGTGGGCCGGCAATCGCACCGATCCGAATGATTCCCATCAAGGAAATGTAAAGCTCTGGACAGCGCGGCATGAAGAGAAAAACACGATCGCCCCGTTCTATACCCAACTTTGCAAGACCGCGTCCAAACTGTGACGATTTGCGCTGCATCTCTTCGAATGTCAGACGCTCCTCACGTTTTCCATCCGTATAGGTAAGGGCGATTACATTTCCGGCCCCAGCCTCCACATGTCGGTCAATGGTCTCATATACGATGTTTCCGGTTCCGTGTCCTACCCACGGAAACCTCTTGGCTGCCTCGTCAAAATTCATTCAACCGCCTCCCGTTTATCGTTCGACTGTCGCAAGGCTATTTTGAAAGTTTATTCGGTTCAGCAAAGCGTAATTCCTTCCAAGCAACTCCTATTACGTTATCGGTAGTTTCCCTAGTATAATGAACGAGTTAATTCCGATACGAAATCATAAGAGAGGTGAACGATTCATGTTATGGAGCATGATTACCCTATTCCTGATTATTCTGATCGTTCGCGCCTATCGAAATACGTTTCAACTGCAAACGAACGAGATTTCCATTGAGATAAAAACTTCACAGAAAGAAGGATCGCTTCGCGTTCTTCACCTTTCTGATTTGCATATGGAAAATTTGTCGATTAGCGCCGACCATGTAGTGCAAGAGATGAAGGACGAGCCAATCGACTTGATTGCCATTACAGGCGATTTGCTTGATCGTGAGCATAACATTCCGAAAGCGGTTGGTTACGTGGAGCAGCTGATGAAGCTTCAACCGAACCTTGGCATTTATGTTGTGTTTGGCAACCACGATTATGTGCTTCGTCCGAACAAGCTTGCCCAACTAAAGGCAGAGCTAGAACGGATTGGCTGTCGTGTCCTCGTGAACGAGACGGATACGGTTTCGTCTCCGTTAGGCAAGCTGCACATTATCGGGATCGATGACTATGCAACCCGCCGGAGTGATCTGACGAAGACATATCGCTCTGTTTCAGATGACGGAGTGCGCCTTGTGCTGACCCATGACCCAAATGTTGTTCTGCAAATGAAATCCTTTCACTATGACTATTTATTGTCCGGGCATTTTCACGGCGGACAAATTCATTGGCCGAAACCGTTCCATTTGGCCAAAATGGGCAAGCTTCCACGGATGAACATTGTCCAGGGACTGCATTTTCATGATGATCGCCCGTTTTATATCAGTGAAGGCTTGGGTCAAACCGGCTTGAACATCCGCTTGCGTTCACGTCCGGAGATGACGATTCATACCCTTCATACTCCTGCACAGCAGATTCAACCACAAGCGGTCGAATCTGCACGAACTGCCCTTGCCTAATCACTTCCCACGATTGCGTTCAAGTACGCTATAATAACGAAAACGAAACGCAACGTGATGGGAGGATTCGATGAATAGCAAGTGGACGCGAGAAATCGAACAGATCCGTCAGGCAACCGGATTGCCCATCTGGCTGCGGTCGACAGCCTATTCAGAATGGTCGAATGTCCGCATCCAATTGGAAGCAGATGGCTGCGAAGTCATTCGGTGGGAAGCCCAAGCTGATCATGTTTCCTACGTATGCTATCCTCTAGATCAGTGGCCGGCTTCCTCCCGGGCTCTTTTGCCATTGTTGTTGAGCTCGCCTGTATCCCAAGCATCTGTTTCCGAGCGATTGGGCGAATGGCTGCAATCCTCGACCGCTCATTCTCCTTTCCCATCGGAACTGGAGGCATTCCTGTCCTGGAAAGAGGCTCGCGCCTGTTTCTTTTTGAATCGAGAATCTGGGCAGGCTGGCGGATGGTCTGAATGGTTCAGCATGCTTTTTGCCTTTTTCCGTGATCCGAAGGGACAACAGTGTCTGTTTGTTCCTGTCAACAATCATGGTTTGCTGTTGCTCGTTCCCGTCTCTCTCTTCCCGGATTTTGCTTTGGACAGATCTCAAGCAGATCCATTGCAAGTCTGGATTGATTGGGCGGCAGGCATACAGGAGCTTTTTGCGGTAGAGGCCATGGAAACAATCCGTGTAGTCGTGACGAAGCCTGCCGAACGCCCTCATGAGCTTGCCCACAAGCATCATGAAACGATGCGGTCTCTCGACGTGCTCAAACGGTTTCGTCCATGCACGAGGGTTGCCGGCAGCTGGCAATACCCGCTGGAGAACTGGTTCTCCACGCTTCCCGCATCGGTTTTGGAAGAATTGCAACGCTCGTTGGCCCAACGACTGCAGAAGCCGTTGACAGCGGAACAATATACGACACTCGATTCATTTTTTGCCTATCATCTGAATATCAGTGAGGCCGCACGCGGTCTTTATTTGCATCGGAATACCCTGCTTTATCGGTTGGACAAGATCAAAGAGCAGACCGGTCTTGATCCCCGCCTGTTTTCCGATGCGATGCTGCTTCGCCTAGCACTTCTGTTTCATCAGGAGCGTCCTGTTCGTTGTACATAGCAACCAACTTTTTTTGTGCATCGTGCCTAATCGATTTTCCGAACGGCTTCCTTTACAATTGTCCCATGCCGAAAATTCAGTAAATTCAAACAAAAGGAGGCCTTCTATGGCACGGGTAACCCTTCATCACGTTTTCAAGCGGTATTCAAGCGCGGTAACGGCTGTCCACGACTTCCACCTCGACATTCAGGACCGCGAATTCCTCGTTCTCGTCGGTCCGTCCGGCTGCGGAAAATCGACGACCTTGCGCATGATTGCCGGGCTGGAAGAGATTTCGGAAGGGGACCTGTACATCGGAGAACGCCGCGTCAATGATGTCGCCCCGAAAGATCGTGACATCGCCATGGTTTTCCAGAGCTATGCGCTTTATCCGCACATGAATGTGTATGAAAATATGGCATTCGGGCTGAAGCTGCGCAAGTTTACCAAAGCGGAGATCGACAAACGAATTCAGGAGGCTGCGCGTATCCTCGATATTTCTCACCTGCTGGATCGCAAACCCAAAGCGCTCTCCGGCGGTCAGCGGCAGCGCGTTGCGCTTGGCCGTGCAATCGTGCGGGAGCCTCAGGTGTTCCTGATGGATGAACCGCTCTCCAATCTGGATGCAAAGCTGCGTGTTCAAATGCGCACGGAAATTTCCAAATTGCATCAGCGCCTTGAAACGACGATCATTTATGTAACCCACGATCAGACCGAGGCGATGACGATGGGCGATCGGATCGTGGTGATGAAGGATGGCTTGATTCAACAGGTTGGCACACCGAGCGAGATCTACAATCATCCTGTCAACAAGTTCGTCGCTGGCTTTATCGGATCGCCATCGATGAACTTCGTGAACGGACAGTTGTCCGAAAAAGAGGGCGCCGTTCACTTTTGCGCAACAGGACTCGAAGTGCAAATTCCCGAGGACAAGGCGCAAATCCTGAAAAGTGCCGGATACGTTGGAAAAGAGGTTGTGTTCGGCATTCGTCCGGAAGATATCTACAGCGACAATCAATTTATCGAAGCCAATCCATTCAAAAGCAGCTTCCAGGCCGAAGTCGATGTCGTCGAAAATCTGGGGTCCGAGCTGTATATTTACTTTACCAACATCGGCGGCATTCAAATGACTGCACGGGTGGATGCTCGGGAAAGCCTGAAGCCGAAAATGACTGTCTCGCTTGCCATGGATTTGGCGAAATGTCATATGTTTGACAAGGATACGGAAGCAGCGTTGTTTTAAGTTGTAGGCTTGAGTACGCATCACAAATAAGGCGTGTGAACGGACAATCGTTCGAACACGCCTTCTTCACTTCGATTTAGCAATCCTCAGGCCAAAATTTCACTTTCATAACAATCAAGTTGGGCTTTTGGACGCATCTCGTGTCCACTTGCGCCACCGTGCGATTTTTTGAACACGTCGCTGTTGACATACCCTTCGAATGCCTTCCGGTCATCCCAGCGCGTAATCGCTTTGATCGACTTTTCATCCGTCCACAGCTCCAACCCGCGAAATCCGGGTAAATCTTTCATGCCAGATGCCTGCATCCGAAACATTTGGACCATTTGAGCAGGGTTTTCCACCTGAATCGTATTGACTGCCACAAACATGGTATCGTGCCTCTTTTCCTTTTTTGGTAGTATCTGCAGCTTCGTTCGCTTCTATCCTTTCCATCAGGCAAAAGAAAAACAGAGCATGTCTCCATGACACACTCTGTTGTGAATCCTTGAAATTTATTCGATTGAGAGAACATATTCGACAAGCGCGTCGATTTCTTCCTCGCTCAGATTCGATACCGTCCCGTGCTTCCCGGCCTTATTTCTCGCCACCAGCA
>JBLNEJ010000601.1:0-2986 GCA_050262535.1 Clostridia bacterium | reverse complement strand
TATATTCCATATTTTTAATGATTTGTATATTTTTTATAACCAGGAGAGACATGGGCATTTTTTACAATCGCTCGTACATGAGCGGGCAGCATCACCTGAATCCGTACGGACAACTGGTTGGCTACTTGTTCATCTTGACAGGAGAAGACGAGTCTGGCGCTCTTTCCATCCTGTTTCAAGGTGAAACGGATCGGTATATTGTTGCTGGACTCGGCTCCTGCGATTGTCGCTTTTGCCCGGATGATCTCGCTCTGTTCCTCCTGCATGATAATCAGTTCCCCCACCGGAACCTCAATCGCCACAACACCGATCGACTGCGCAGGCAAAGTCAGCTCCCGACTATCGTATTGTATCGGCTTCGTGCAGCCCGTCAGTCCAATCAAGCAAATCAACATTCCTGCCCACCACTTCATTTGTCCACCTCTGGAATAACTTGGAGATTCCTTTCGTGTTCACAGTTTACCACGGGTGAACGCCCAGGCAATCAGGCTCAGGGGTGTGCCGACAATCCGCCTTAAGACGGATAATCGTGGACTCCCCGGATCCGACAAACATGTATCTCCACCTATCCATTCGTATCATTGCCCTGTTTTCCCACGGGTTTCGAGCTCGAACTGTTTGCTGCAAAAAAATATCCCTAAGGATAATGTCAGAAATCATTTAATTTTGTTACATTACCAAGTACCCCACCAATCGTGCCCGTGTTTTTCTCTGAAAAGCTTGCGGCTCCCTTTCCTCTTTTTTATTCAAGGCTCCAAGCAACGCAGAGAACAAGCACGCCTATCCTGAAATACATGTTATCGAGGTGCTTATGGAGAACATTCGTGTAATGCTGGTTGGAGACGACGATTTGTTTTGGAAAAAACATCTGGCAAAACAGTTGAGAGAGGAAGCTGATATGAACGTAATCCACATTGCTGCAACGAGGGAGGAAGCGGTTGAGGCCGCTGATTGTTTGGCTCCTGATGTCATCCTGATCGATATCCATCTTTCCCCGAATCAATATGAAGGGCTTGAAGCTGCAAAGCAGATTAGTCTGATCGGCAATAGCAAGCTCATCATCCTCACCTCCGCCCCGGAAAACAATGTGATCATTCAGGCGTTTCAGCTTGGAGCAATCAACTGTTTGACAAAATCAAGCATCCCTGAAATTGTCAAGGCAATCCGGGATGCCTATCATAATTCCTCGCCAATCCATCGTGATGTTGCGGGGATTATTCGCAATGAACTGCGTCTGATGCTGTTGACTCCCTCAGAGCGCGAAGTGTACGACCTTTACCGTTCTGGATTAAACAAAACGCAAATTTCAGAAAAAATGCATAAATCTTTCAATACGATTAAAACCCAATTAAAAAGCATCAAGAGCAAGCTGCTGATCCGTTAAGGGGTGAAAAAACTTCATACTCCATTATTTTACATCTTTGAAATATGATTACATCGTAAGGTGATGGGGAGGTGAAATGTATGAAAATCAAAGCGAAAAAAGTTGAAGCTGTTGCAACTACTGCTTGCAGCATCTCTGCATGCTAATTGCTTCACGACAGGGGACAGTTCAAAGCTGTCCCCTTCGCCATTGATGATCAGCGAAACCATCTGGTACGGAAGAGAGTTGAACGATTGATGAAACCTCGATTTAAAGGTGTTTATTCCTACTTTGAGATCAAGCCAGGAGTGATTCGCTTGGGAGATGCCTCACATTCTTTCGAGCTCGAAGACGAGAATGGCTGTATTCATAAAATGCTTCAATTGATGGACGGACAGCATACGGTTGAACAGCTTCATCAGCTGCTGCTTCCCGGCTTTCCCGACTTGCCCGTAGATGACGTAATGGAAGCTGTGCAAGAGCTGAATCAGCTTGGCTTTTTGTATGACCAAGCTGCGGAAGAGCAGATCGGTCTGACCCCAAGGCAGCGAGAACGATTCAAGGGAAACCTGAATTATTTTTCCATCTTCTCCGACCTTGATCATGCACCTGGCACGTATCAGGCAAAGCTTTTGCAGAAAAAGGTAACCGTGCTGGGAATGGGCGCATTTGGCTGCAGCATCCTGTTTAATTTGGCAGGCTTGGGCGTGAAAAACGTGCGGATCGTCGATTTCGATACAGTCGGTCTCAGCAATTTGAACCGGCAAATGCTCTTCAATGAAGCCGATATCGGTCGTCCCAAAATCGAGGTGGCCAAGGAGTTCATCGGGAAGTTTTATTCTGACATGCAGCTCGAAGCGGTGTCGGGAGAGATTCGTTCAACAGCAGACGTGCTCCGTTATGCGGCCGGAAGCGATTTGGTGATCCTTGCCGCTGATCAACCGTTATACGTCCTGCCTCGTTGGGTAAATGAAGGCTGTGTCACATTGGGCATTCCTTATATCATGGGAGGTCTTACGCTCCGCCGCGGAACATTTATGACCATCATCCCGGAACAAACCGCTTGTCTCGATTGTGAAATGTACGCCCTTGGCGAACAGCACCCCGACCTTGCCGATTTCCTGGAAAAAGTGATGGACCATAATTTTATCCTCCCCAACATGGCGACGTCTCCTACTCTGCAAATGACCACCGGGATGATCGCAGCGGAAGCGATGAAGCTGATGACCGGTTTGGATGGGGTCCAATCGGCAGGCACCCGTGTAGAATTTGACCTTGTCTCCTTTGAGAAAAAAACAACGGCTATTGCCCGCCAGCAGCAATGTCCGACTTGCGGTCAGGGGAATGGGCTGGAGCAGATCTTCCACGTATTTAACAAGCCGGAGTACCAGGAACGATCGGTTGCAGGCCGATAAGCCCGAAAGCAGAAAGGAAACATTCAGATGGAATTGACAACAAATAGCATATTGGAAATGCATCCTCTCGATTCCCGCCTGGAAAATGAAGAGGAAGTCCTCATTGGCCGTTCCGACATCAGCAATTTTATTATTTTGCCGACATTTGCCGTGGACATTATCGAGCTGCTTGATTCCGGCTGGTCGATTGAGCGTGTGGCACAGGAGA
>JBLNEJ010000600.1:0-17611 GCA_050262535.1 Clostridia bacterium | reverse complement strand
CGATCTGGAGCACCAGCTGACTCCTGCGGAAACAGCAGGCGCCTATCAGATCGGCACCCCGCATGTGCTGAGTCTGGCACCGCTGCTCGGATCGCTTGAGATGTTCGCGGAAGCGGGAATCGAACGAATCCGCGAAAAATCCCTGCTGCTCACCCACTATCTGATGGATTTGATTGCACATGAGCTGGATGGATTCGGCTTTGCCATTGGCAATCCACTTGAGGAGCACCGTCGCGGCGGACATGTTGGTTTGGAGCATCCGGATGCTGCTCGCATTTGCAAGGCATTGAAGGCGAATCAGGTGATCCCTGATTTTCGGGCACCTAACATGATTCGGCTGGCGCCGGTCGCGCTCTATTCCAGGTTTGAAGAGGTATGGAAGCTGGTCCAGATTATCAAAACGATCATGATCGAAAAGCAGTATGAAGCATTCGAGAACGTCCGCAATGTGGTAGCATAACCGATCGATAAGGGAGAGACAAGGCCAATGAGCAACCAACCAAGCGAAAAGCAGTCCACCGGAAGCAATGAACTGGAGAGAACGATACATACGGATTTTGGCAAAGAGATGACCTATGGCGATTATTTGCAGCTGGACATGGTGCTGGCGGGTCAAAAAAGGCTGTCCGACCATCATGATGAAATGCTGTTTATCATCATCCATCAGGTAAGCGAGCTGTGGATGAAGCAAATCCTGCATGAGCTGTCTGCGGCAATGGTTTGTATCCAGCAGGATCAACTGGAGCCTGCGTTCAAAATGTTTTCCCGGGTCTCGCGTATTCAGCAACAGCTGATCAAATCGTGGGATGTGCTGTCCACCCTGACTCCCGCCGAATACATGCAGTTTCGGGATAAGCTGGGACACTCCTCCGGTTTCCAATCGTATCAAAACCGCATGATCGAGTTCATGCTTGGCTACAAAAATGAGCACGTGCTGTCGGTGTATCAGCACCAGCCTGAATTGTATCAGCAGTTGAAGCAAATCCTCGACGGGCCAAGCATTTATGACGCAGCCATCATTGCAATGGCCAGGCGCGGACTTCCGATCGATGCAGCATGTCTGCAACGGAATTGGGCCGAATCGTACCAGGCCAACGCCAGCGTGGAGCAGGCATGGCTTACGGTGTATCGCGATGTGAACAAATACTGGGATCTTTATGAACTGGCGGAAAAGCTGGTCGATATCGCAAGCCAACAGCAACAGTGGCGTTTTAACCATATGAACACCGTGGAGCGGATCATCGGGCAGAAACCGGGAACCGGCGGTTCTTCCGGAGTAAGCTACCTGAGGCGGGCGCTGGATCATCGCTTTTTCCCGGAGCTGTGGAGCTTGCGCACGCAATTGTAAAGGAGGGGCAGACGATGAGGCGATTGATCGACATTTCGCAGCGACTGGATCATCAGATTCCGGTTTGGCCGGGGGATACGCCGTTTTCTTTTTCACTCGCATGGAACAAAGAAGAGAGCGGCTCTGTCAATGTGGGGAAAATCAGCATGAGCACGCATACGGGCACACATATCGATGCACCCTTTCATTTTGATAACGAGGGGAAGCGGGTCATTCAGCTGGACCCGGAGCTATATGTAGGGCCAGCTCGTGTCATTCATCTTCCCGAGCCGTCTCTCATTGACATTGACGATTTGCGTGACGTGGATCTGAAAGGCGTTACGCGCCTGTTAATCCGTACAGGGGGGTGGAAGGATCGCCAGGCGTTTCCGAAGAGTATTCCTTTTGTAGAGCCGGAGCTTGCATCTTATCTTGCGGGCTACGGCGTCCGGTTGATCGGGCTCGACCTTCCTTCGGTAGACCCTCTGGATAGTAAGGAGCTGCACGCCCATCATGCGCTCTCACAGCACGGGATTCACATTTTGGAAGGAATTGTACTCGATGACGTACTCCCGGGTGACTATGAATTAATCGCACTGCCGTTGCCACTTGTAGAGGCGGATGGGAGTCCTGTGCGAGCGGTGCTACGAGAGCTGACCGGTTCCAACGAATAGACACTTATCGACTGCTTCCTTTATTAAGGGAGTGGTCTTTTTATTGGGGTGGAACGGAGCAGATGGACGGATGCCGGGTTCGAAATCACGTTCTTTCGCATTTACTGTGGAAAAGAAAAGGAGCGTGCCAGCATGAAAAACAGCCACAATCATTCTTTGCGTTTTGTAAGGTTCGGCACCGATCCTGCCCATCTCCACGGATACGACACTCCAACATCTGTCAATCATGGACATCGCCATCGTGTAAGAGGCACAACCTCGATCCAGCAAGATGCCGAAAGAGGGCATGTTCATTACTACCAAGGGACGACCACGCTTGCAGATGGACACGTGCATCACTTCAGCGGTTGGACCGGGCCGCCAATTCCATTGCCAGATGGCAGTCATTATCATCCATTTTCGGGGCAGACCACTTATGAAGATGGACACATTCATTATTACAATGGGGTAACCAGCGAGGCGTATTAGTTCGATGCCAGTTCCTTGTTTCACGATGCCTTCCGGAAGAGTATTCAACTTTGCCGATTATGGAGGAAAGTACTCCGCTGTTTTGGAAAAAAAGAAATAGATCATAGTTTGGGCGGCTGACGAAAGTGTCAGTCGCCCCTTTTCAATTACAGGGAAAAAGAGGGAATCAACCTCGTTGAGGGAAAAGCATTGACAACCTTTCTCATTGTCGATAAAATCAGCATTATTGATAATGGTTATTATTTTCAAGAGGTTGTGAAGAATTGAGGAGGAGAAAGAACAGCATGAAAGGACTTCGTTTCGCAGCACCGTTAGCGTTATCCGTCAGTCTTCTTGTGTCAGGTTGCAGCGGAGCAGAGAAAGCTGCTTCGACCAACGCGGCAGGAGTGGCGAATCAGCCAGCACAGCAGGAGCAGGAAATGTCTGTAGCCGATTACGCCAAGGCTTCTCAAGAGCTCGTCGAAGAGCTGAAAAAGGGGAATTCAGGCGGCACGGTAGATTGGGAGAAGGCCCAAAAGCTCTACGGTGATCATTTGAAGGAATGGGTGCAAAGACGTGACAATGAGTCAGAAGGGCAAGTGAACGAGCAATTGGAAGCGGCCATGACTGCGGGAAAAGCGGGTTCCCTGGCCCCGGGAGTCGTCGCACAGCTGCATGAAAAGTTGATTCAAAACATTGCCTTTTTGTCCATGCGCCATGATTATAAAGAAGCCAGCGAACAATTTGAGAAGAAAGAATCAGCTGGAAAAGAAGTGAAAGAAGCGAAAGAGTACTATGATAGGCTGTTAAAAGCGATGGTTGAAAAGCGCGATGCGGCTTATGGTACCCAATTGGCTACCGTGATCGACGGAGGGTTTGCCGAGATGGCGGGTGCCATTGAAAAAGGGGATAACCTGTCCTTTAACCTCGGCAAGCAAATCGTCGACAAAACGCTGATGAAGGCATTTTACTTTGCGTCTGGAGCGGAACACGGGTACGGCTACAAGCTGGAACAACTCGTCAAGGAAGGCAGCAAGGACGATTTGAAGGCAGCCCAGGCTGAGGGATGGGCATTTTTCCAGGCGCTGAAAGGCTATCTTGTTGAGAACGACAAGGAAGCAACCGAGTATATTGACCAACAGTTTGATCTTGCCAACGATGTGAAGAACGTGAAGGGTGATCTGATCAACCAGGCGTTTGTTCGTGCATTTGCTGCTACAGCAAAAGGAGAGTACAAAGAAACGTTGGAAAACTGGGGAACAGACAAAGCGGTCATCACCGCGCTTGAAGGCGCTCTGTTCATTGATGTGATTCATGCGGATTTGGCGAAAGCACTTGGCGGCGAACCGCAGAAAAAAGCATTGCTGGACAACTCGCACAAGCTTCTGGATGAAGTCAAGGCGGGCAACAAGGAAAAGGCAATCGCGTTGCATAAGCTTGTTCTTGCTGATCTCGACAAATTATCGAAGTACGGTAAATAAAATGGCTCCGAAAATAAACATCCCGTTCCCCCTAGTGGCGAAACGGGATGTTTGCTTTTGTCAATGAAATTAGGCTCACAAGATGTCGGAATGACAATAGACTAATCGTGACATCTGCACACCAAGGAGGCTAAATCGTGCAACAGAATCTTAATTATGACATGCAGCAAGGTTATGGCGGTGGCCATATGGGCATGGGGGGAGCAATGCCAAGCAGCGACACTGCGCTCATTCAAGATATTGCCAAAGCGATTGTGGGCGAGGTGCATGCCTACCACTTTTATCAAAAGTTGGCTGAGCTGGCGCCGAATGAACAAGATCGGCAGACCATTTTGGGAATTCAACGGGACGAAGCCAAACATTATCATTGGTTTTCCATGATCCTGCAACGATTGGGTGGGCAACAACCGGAAATCCCTCCGGGCGAGTTGCCAACAACTTATAAGGAAGGCCTGAAAATGGCGATTCGGGATGAATTGGAAGCGGTCGCTTTCTATCAAGACATTGCATCCCGAGCGACCGATCCCCGCATTCACATGCATTTTATGCATGCATCCCCTGATGAACAGCGTCACGCCTCTTGGCTTCAGTATATGTTGATGAATATACAGCAATAGGCAGGATGCCAAGTAACACGACCCACCAAAGGCTGAAACATGGTGGGTCGTTCTTTTTGCATGCACAAGGACCTGAGGTGGCATAATCGTCCAGCTACATGCAGAGAATAAACCGTGGTAAGAGTGAATAACAAACGGTCAAGGATTCGCAGACTGTACCGATTATCTTGGAACAATCGGCCCTGTCAGATTGAAAGAATCCCGTTGCCGAACAATCATCACGATGAAAAGGGGAACCGATATGGCGGTAAACGTAATCAATGCGAAACAACTCCATGACAAAATGGAAAAGGGAGAAGTCGTCATCCTTGACGTTCGCAATCAAAACGATTATCAGGAATGGAAAATTGAAGGAAATGCCCTCACATCTTTGAATATCCCGTATTTTGATTTTCTCGATGAGGATGAAGCGGTATTCCAGCAGATTCCAAAAAGCGAAGAGATCGTGGTCATCTGTGCAAAAGGGGGAAGTGCGCAGATGGTAGCCGAGGTGCTGGACGAAAAAGGCTATCCTGCCAGCTACCTGGAGCAGGGCATGCAGGCGTGGAGCCAGTTCTATCATCCGGTTACCGTGGTTGCGGAGGAGCAGTTCAAGCTGATTCAGATCAACCGTTTGGCAAAAGGCTGCCTCTCCTACATGGTCATCTCCGAGGGACAGGCCATGCTGATCGATCCGAACCGTCACATCGAGGAGTACTTGCAGCTTGCCCAAAAGGAAAACGTGAGGATCGTTCATATTATCGACACTCATCTGCATGCGGATCATATCACCGGTGCCCATGAGCTGGTTGAAAAAACAGGCGCGACGTACTACATATCCTCAAGTGAAATGCAAGGCTCCCCTCTTCGCTATGAACCATTGGAAAAGCATGAACATCTTGCATTCGGTTCCGTAAAGGTAAAAGTCATTTCCGTTCCGACACCTGGCCATACGCCCGGCAGTGTGTCGATTCTGATCAACGGCCACTATCTTCTCTCCGGGGATACGATTTTTGTTGGGGGACTCGGTCGGCCAGACCTTGGCGGGAAAGCGCGAGAATGGGCTCAGTCGCTGTACGACACCGTATTTCAAACGATCGCGAATCTCTCTGACGACGTATTGGTGCTGCCCACTCACTATGCCGACATCAAGGAAATCAATAAAGGCGGTTATGTCGGTGCTCGCTTGGGCGATATTCGCCAGAGCAATGAGGTGATGCGCACGGAAGATCGCGAGCAGTTTACGGAGATGGTGGCGGGCACAGCCGGAACTGCTACTCCGCCGAACTACGAAGAAATCGTCGAAATCAATCGCGGCACGATGGAAGTACCGGCAGAGAAGGCGATGGAACTGGAAATCGGACCAAACCGTTGTGCCATTCACCACGGATAATTGCCTTTTCACGTTTGGATACACCAATCGGAGCATCGGAATCGTGTCTAGGTGGAGGATCGCATGAACGATTCGCAGGAAAAAACGAATTCGCTGGAAACGGTCTATCTGAAGCAAATTTACGACCATATTCAGGACGGGATCATCATCATGGACCGGGAGCGCAACATATTGATGATGAATCCTTCTGCCGAAAGAATGACGGGCTGGAAGATCGGTGAAGCAGTCCCGTATTGTTCCTATTGCCAGAAGAGAGAGCTGAAAGCCGGCGAGGAACGCTGCTATTTGCTGGATAAGCGCGAAGTTCCGTATTTCCTTTCATCCATGCCAACGTATGAGGGCAAATACGTGGACATGGAGATGAGTACGGCCGTCATGTATGAAAATCCGACGCAAAAGCAGCAGGAGGTACTGTTGGTCTTAAAGGATGTGTCGGTGAAGCGAAAAGAGGAGGAAGCGAGGATTTCCAAGCTGGTGCTCCAAAAAACGCTGGAAGCGCAGGAGAACGAGCACAAAAGGCTGGCGCAGGAGCTGCACGACGGAGTTGGACAATCGTTGTATTCCATTTCGGTGGGAATCCAGGCAATCCAGAGCCGAATCAAGCTAGACCCGCAATTCAAGTCGTACATGGGAGAAATCGTCGACGAGCTGGAAAAGGTAATCAAGGATGTCAAACTGTACTCTCTTCAGCTTCGGCCATACAGTCTTGATCGACTTGGGTTGATTCCAACCGTCGAGCATCTTGTGGAGACGCTGAACAAGACGCATCCGGAAGGAATGATCACTTTCAGCCATAGCAGCTTTCCGCACCGGCTTGATCCGATCCTAGAAATCAACCTGTACCGGGTCATTCAGGAGGCTGTGCACAACGCGTTGAAATACGCGCGGGCATCGTTGATCGAAGTGATCCTTTTTCGGGAACAGCACGACCTGTATTTGATCATTCAGGATAATGGCATTGGCTTTGAACCGAAAGAGGGAAAGGAAGGCCTTGGCCTCAAGCATATGGAGGAGCGTGTTCACCAGTTCGACGGACAGTTTCGGATATGCGCAAGCCCTGGCGAAGGCACAGCTATCCGAGTAAAGGCTCCGTACAAGGAGGAGGCATGTGATCAAAGTACTTCTGGTAGATGACCACACCATGATCCGCAAAGGCTTGCGTGTCCTTCTGGAGGGCTATCCGGAAATCGAGATTGTCGGGGAGAGCAATGACGGCAATGATGCAATCGAGCAGGCAAGCAAGCTGAAACCCGATGTGGTGCTCATGGACCTGTCGATGCCAAACGGGCTTGACGGATTCGCGGCCAGCAAGGAAATTTTGAAAAAGAATCCGTCTGTGAAGATCCTGATCCTGACGATGCACGATGAAGATATCTTTGTCCAGCAAGCAATCATCACAGGCGCCCACGGATTTATTCTGAAAAACAGCCACGGGGAGCTGCTTCATCAGGCCATTGCACAGGTATACCAAGGAAAACGGTTTTACAAAACATCGGTTTCGGACGAAAAAATCAGGGAGTGGCAACGGATCGAAGGGGATGGGCTTCCTTCCGTTCTCACCGACCGCGAAAAAGAGATCGTGCGCTTGATTGTGCTGGGCTTTTCCAATAAGGAGATCGCAGATAAATTAAGCATCAGCGTCAAAACGGTGGAAAACCATAAAACCAACATTATGCAAAAGCTTGCGCTTGATACCAAACACGAGTTGATTCAATACGCAATCAAGAATAAGTATCTTGAACTGACGTTATAAGCTTCCCGAACCTGCGATGAAAAGAACTGTCGAACCCTATCAGCTTCATTTTAGCGAAACGAGTTGGTATAAAAGATCAATTCATTGAAAGGTACGGTCGAAAAAGCATTCAAAACGATCCAGGCGATTTCCGTCCTGCAAGCAAAAAAGCCAGCTACACCTTGTCGGGTGGGAACTGGCTTTCGTTTTGAGAAAATCGGTCTTATGTTATTTTTTTATGGCAGAACCACCAGTCAAAGCATTCGATCTCTCCTGCCTCCTGCTGCTTCATTCGCTCTTCTACCAACTGCTCACTGTTCGCCGGAGGAATGATGACATGGTCGCCGATGACTTCATTGTTCGGCCAGTTTGCCGGGGTTGCAACTTTATTGGCATCGCTAAACTGAAGCGCTTTGACAGCCCGCAATATTTCATCCATGTTACGCCCAATTTCTTGTGGATAGAAGAAGATCGCTCGTAAAACTCCTTCCGGATCAACGATAAAGACAGCTCGAACTGTATTGGTACCTTTGCTTGGGTGCAGCATGCCCAATTGGTTTGAAAGTCTGCCCAATTCGTCAGCAATCACCGGGAATTTCACTTCCATGTTCATGTTTTCCTTGATCCATTGCACCCATTTGATATGAGAGAAAACCTGGTCGACCGAAAGTCCGATCAATTCCGTATGATTCGCTTTGAATTCCTCATGTCTTCTGGCGAATTCAATAAACTCAGTGGTACAAACCGGCGTAAAATCCCCCGGATGGCTAAATAATACAAACCATTTCCCTTTAAACTCTCCAGGTAATTGCTTCATCCCGTGAGTCGTTCTGACTGTTACCTCCGGAAATTTGTCTCCGAGCAGGATCATTTTCAATTCTTCCATTGTTTTACTCCTCCTAAATGATAAACGATTTTGCTCTGGACGCTCCGTTCTATTCTGCAAGCAGACTACCCCTTGATATACCTCACATTAAACAGAAATAGCCGCATGAGCAGGATTAAAGAAGGAATCAGTAAAAACAAACCTGCGATAAAGGCAATAACCAGGGCGATTCCCATTTCAATGCTGGTAATGCCGGAGTAGATCGTAATATACGGATAGAGCAGGTAGGGCAAATGGGAAGCCCCGTAGCCAAAAAATGCGAACGCAAACTGGAGCATCACAAATAAGAAAGCTACCCCATAGTGTTTCCGATAAATGAACAAATATAAAGCAACGGAAAAGCATACCAAGGAGAGGAGAAACATCCAGCTTACGTCAACCATTTTCAAAAAATGCTCCATGTTGTGCTGGCTTAAGGTGACAAAGACAAAAAAGCTGGCAATCAGCGTCGGAAAACTCCAAAACAGCGTGAATTTCCGTAGCAGGTTCCGCGCATCGTGATCCTCCGCCTTGTTCGCATAATAGGTTAGGAAGCTGGCACTGATAAACAGAACACTGACGAGAGCTAGCAGAACGACCATCCAGGAGTAAGGGCTTGTCAACAAACGATCCATCTGCAAAACGACCTGCTTTCCTTCCTCTACGACAAATCCTCCTTCTGATATGGTCAAAAAAGTGGATAAGGCAGCAGGCAAAAGCAGCCCGGATACGCCATAAATGAACATAAAAATCGTATTTTTTCGCGCCCCATAATTGGCAAAAGCATAAAAGGAGCCTCGAATTGCCCACAAAATCAAGGCAATGCTTCCCGGCACAAGAAAGGCTGTACCATAATAGTAGGCAACATCAGGAAAGAACCCGACAATCCCTACGGCAAAAAAAATCAAAAAAACGTTCGTAACCTCCCAAACTGGTGACAGGTAACGTTCAATGATCGGATTGATCACCGCCTCTTTGTTTGTCAGTCTTCCATAGTAAGAGAAGAATCCGGCTCCAAAGTCAATGGAGGCGACAATCAAGTAGCCGTACAAAAATATCCAAAGAACCGTAATCCCAATCAACTCAAGTGGCACCCTGACCATCCTTTACAAAATAATTTTTTTCTTTTCCAGCTCCTCTTCCGCCGGATTGTTTTTGAACAGGCGAATCAGCACCCAGGTTACCATAATCCCGAGCATCATATAGAGAAGAGTAAACAGAATCAGCATTTCACCAACATGAGGTGAGCTTGTCACTCCCTCGCTTGTTCGCATATATCCTCTCATAATCCAAGGTTGCCGACCGACCTCCGCCATAATCCAGCCGGATTCAATGGCCAGCATAGCCAAAGGCCCGCCCAGGACAATGGGCCAAAGCAGAGCCTTGAGGAACCGTTGCTTTTTGAGATACAGGAACAACAAATAGAGCCCAGGAACGATGATCAAATATACCCCGATCAGAACCATCAAATCAAAAAAATAATGGATATATAGCGGTGGCCATGCATCCCTGGGGATATCATTGAGGCCAATTACTCTGGCATCAGGTCGGCCGAACGCCAGGATGCTGAGCAATAACGGAACACTGATGCCATAGTGAACCTCCAGATTATTCTCATCCAGTATTCCTCCAAATACCAGCTTGGCCCGTTCCTCGGTAACAAAATGCCATTCCGCCGCAGCCAGTTTTTCCGGTTGGTACTCGGCCAGAAATTTGCCTGCCCAATCGCCTACAACAGCCGTCAATACTGCAAAAATCAGACATGAAACAAGCAGTACATTCAGCGCCTTTTTATAATACGCATGCTGTTTCTTCTGCAGGATCAGAAAAGCAGCCACGGCAGCCAACCCGAAACCGGAAGTTAAATAGGCGGTAACAAGAACATGTGCGACCTTCGAAGGGGTTGCCGGGTTGAACATGGCGATGAGCGGTTGAATATGGGTAATCACGCCATTTTCCATCGTGAACCCTTGTGGGGTATTCATGAATGCGTTCACCGTTGTAATGAAAAAAGCGGAAGCAGCGGCCCCTAAGACAATTGGGAGCGACAGGAGCCAATGGTAGATCGGATTTTTAAAGCGATCCCATGTATACGCATAGATGCCAAGGAAAATCGCTTCAAAGAAGAAGGCGAAGGTCTCCATAAACAGGGGCAAGGCAATGACCTTTCCAGCCAGCTGCATAAAACTCGGCCATAGCAATGACAGCTGAAGGCCAATGATTGTTCCCGTAACGACGCCTACCGCAACCGTGATGATATAGCCTCTCGTCCATCTTCTGGCCATGATGATGTAATGATGATCCTTCTTTCGAATCCCGAACCATTCGACGAAGGAAATAAAAAAGGGAATTCCTACCCCAAAAGTGGCGAATGAAATATGGAAGGCAAGAGTAATGAAAGTTAACAAACGCCCTAACAAGAGAGTATCGAATTCCACTAGCCCACATCCTTCCTGATTTTTTTCATGCTTCCATTTTGCTCCATAAGTCTTCTGGATATTCTGGGATATGGATGTCAGTGGATAAATCGGATCGCTTTGTCCGTCCAAGCAGTAGGGGAGTTCCCCTATTTGAACTTTTTTTAATAAGAGTAAACTATAACTACAGATGTTGATCACATCCCAAATGATTCATTTTCTCTATAGATTCGATGGGTTCTAACCATCACAACACGTCAAGGAGGGTGCTATGACAAGTCGTAAACATTACAAAGTCGTCATTGTTGGTGCAGGAACAGCAGGCATCTCGGTAGCGGCTCGTTTGGTACGTGCATCGCATGCATTACGCGGCGAGGTTGCGATTATTGATCCGGCCACCAAGCATTATTACCAGCCTTTGTGGACATTGGTTGGCGGAGGGGCCGCCAAGAAGGAAGATACGGAGCGTGATCTTGCCTCGCTGATTCCGGAAGGGGTTCAGTTGATTCAGGATGCGGCTACCCGTTTTGTACCAGAAGAAAATCGGGTCGAAACCAAAACAGGCAGCCAGTTTACGTATGACTATCTCGTGGTGGCCGCCGGATTGCAAATCGACTGGGCCAAAGTCAAAGGTTTGCAGCAAGCAATCGGCAAAGACGGGGTATGCAGCAACTATTCCTATGAGACCGTAGACAGCACATGGGAGTCGATTCGGAACTTCAAAGGGGGAACGGCGATCTTTACCCATCCGAACTCTCCGGTCAAATGCGGAGGCGCTCCGCAAAAAATCATGTATCTGGCAGATGATTACTTCCGTAAATCTGGCGTGCGAGCAAAGTCCAACGTGATTTTTGCCTCGGCCAATGCCAATATTTTTGCCGTGAAGAAATATGCAGACACGCTGGAAAAGGTGATTGAGCGTAAGGAGATCGAGACCCGGTTCCGTAGAAATCTGGTGGAAGTACGTCCGGAAACGAAGGAAGCCGTGTTTGAGCATCTCGACACAAAAGAGCAGGAGGTTATCAAGTATGACCTGCTTCACGTAACACCGCCCATGCATGCGCCGACATTTATCAAGGAGAGCCCACTGGCTGATCAGGGTGGCTGGGTCGATGTTGACAAATACACGCTTCAGCATAAAACCTATGCGAATGTGTTTGGCATCGGTGACTGTGCCAACCTTCCTACCTCCAAAACGGGGGCTGCCATTCGTAAGCAGGCGCCCGTCGTAGCGGAGAACGTGCTCAGTCTGATCAACGATCAACCGCTTGTCGCGAAATACGACGGTTATACTTCATGCCCGCTCGTCACCGGGTATAACAAACTCGTCCTGGCTGAATTCGATTACGATTCAAATCCGCAAGAAACATTCCCGTTTGACCAAGCGAAGGAACGGTTTAGCATGTATGTGATGAAAAAAGAACTGCTGCCCATCATGTATTGGAATGGCATGCTAAAAGGTTTGATGTAAAAAAAGAACGGAAGGAGGGAGGCGCGCGTGGTTATGAATGAAGGGAAGCAACAGCCTGATATCGACACATGCCTGGAGGAATTATCTGATCCGGACGTGCAGGAGGCGATTATCACCCTGATTCGCAAGCTGCCAAAAATCAAGGATGCGGTCTTGACGGCTGAACGGGGAATGGAATTCGTCGCATCGGTTGCGGGCGACCAGCAATCGATGAACAGCCTGTTCTCCCGGATCGAAAAACAGCTTTCCCAAACGAACATCGACAAGGATACGCTGCCGTCACTGGTCGCGCTGCTGGAGAAGCTGCCGAAGCTGGTCACGCTGGTGAGTGCACTGGAAAAGGTTGCCGATTTCATGGAAAGCATCGGTAATGACAAGCAGTCGCAGCAGTATCTCATCCAGGGAGCAAAAGAATTGGTTTCACCTGTTCTCGATCGTGTGCAAGACGGTGTCTCCATACTTGAGGAGGCCAAGGAGCGTGCTGCAGGAAGCAACCACACGGTCTCGATCTTTGATTTGTTCAAGCTGTTGAAAGACCCGACGGTACAACGTTCGTTGCGCTTCACCCAGGCGCTGCTTGAGGTTGTTTCGGAAAGAAAGAAATAGGGGAGGAATCGAATATGCTGTTACGATATTTTTACGATGAGAAATTGGCCCATGCTTCCTATATGGTCGGATGCCAAAGAACGGGGGAAGCGATCGTCATTGATCCGGGCCGCAATCTGGAACCGTATTTTGCGACAGCCAAAGCAGAAGGAGTCCGCATCGTCGCGGCAACGGAAACGCATATTCATGCGGACTTCGTTTCCGGGGCACGAGAGCTCGGCAAGATGCATAATGCAAAGCTGTATTTGTCCGACGAAGGCGGGGAGGACTGGCGCTATCAGTATGTGAACGATGTCGACCATCAATTGCTGCACGATGGCGATCATTTCACCATCGGCAACCTTGATTTTGAAGTGCTGCATACGCCTGGTCATACACCGGAAAGCATTTCATTTCTGCTGACGGACCGCGGCGGCAGTGCGGACAGACCGATGGGGATTTTTACCGGTGACTTCGTGTTTGTCGGTGATGTTGGAAGACCGGACCTGCTTGAAAAGGCGGCAGGGGTAAAAGGGACATCCGTAAGTGGCGCTAGGGATATGTTCCACTCGTTGCTGCGATTCAAGCAATTGCCTGATTATTTGCAGGTATGGCCAGCACATGGCGCAGGCAGCGCTTGCGGAAAAGCGTTGGGGGCGGTGCCATCCTCCACGGTCGGCTATGAAAAAATGTTCAACTGGGCGCTGGCTTACACCGACGAAGAAAAGTTCGTGGAAGCCTTGCTTGACGGACAGCCTGAACCTCCGAAATATTTCGCCGTCATGAAACGGGTAAACAAAGAAGGGATCTCCCTTTTGAAAGACCTCGCCATTCCGGTTGAAATGAAATCAATTGATTCCGTTCGGGACCTGCTTGCGCAAGGGGAGGCGTTTGTCGATACCCGTGCTTCCAAAGATTTTGCAAGCAGCCATGTCGCGGGAACGATCAACATTCCATACAACAAATCGTTCACCAACTGGGCCGGCTGGTTGGTCGATTATGACCGACCGCTCTATCTGTTGACGGAACCGGACAAAATGGATGCGCTCTTGAAGGATCTTCGCTCCGTCGGCATTGATAATGTGGTGGGCTACTGCGATGTTGAGCAAATGCTCGGCAGCGGCTCGTTCACATTGGAGTCATATGAAGAGGCACAACCTTCTGCACTTGCGAAAAAGGTGGAGAACGGCGAGGTGCATCTCGTCGATGTACGCAATCTGACGGAATGGAAGGAAGGGCATATTTCCCAAGCCCAACACATCATGCTGGGAACCCTTCCGAAACGCCTGAACGAGATTCCGACCGACAAACTGATCGTTGTGCAGTGCCGTTCGGGTGCCCGCTCCGCCATTGCAGCAAGCATTTTGCAGGCTAATGGCATTAAGAATGTGATCAACATGGGTGGAGGCTTCACCAAATGGCAGCAGGAAGGACTCCCCTACGCATAATGGCCCAAGCAAAAAGTCGGTTATTCCCATCTGCGGGGAACCGACTTTTTGTTGATCCGCCAACAAGAGTAAGGCCAAAAATCGTAACAAGCGAGGGGGATTCTGATGTCCTTTAGTCTATTGATCACGTTGTTTCTAATCGGATTTATCGGCTCTTTTATTTCAGGACTGGTGGGAATCGGCGGGTCCATCATTAAATATCCGATGCTCCTCTATATTCCGCCAGCACTCGGCTTTGCTGCGTTTACGGCTCATGAAGTATCAGGCATCAGTGCGGTCCAAGTGTTCTTCGCAACGTTGTCCGGGGTGTGGGCCTTGCGCAAGGACAAGCTGATTCACTATCCGTTGGTGCTTTACATGGGAAGCTCGATCATCGTCGGCAGCCTGTTGGGGGGATATGGCGGAAAGTTTCTGTCTGCCGAAGCGATCAATGTGGTCTACGCCATTCTTGCTACGATTGCGGTGATCATGATGTTTATGCCAAAGAAAGGTCTCGATGAAGCGGGCGTGGAACAAGTGCCGTTTCATAAGCCAACTGCTGTGATTTCCGCTTTTCTGGTCGGAATCGCCTCGGGTATCGTAGGAGCGGCCGGTGCGTTTATCCTCGTGCCGATCATGCTGATCATCCTGAGAATTCCTACCCGGATGACGATTGCATCCTCTTTGGCCATTACGTTTCTTTCCTCCATCGGATCGACAATCGGGAAGCTGGCGGCCGGTGACGTCTTGCTCTGGCCATCGGTCATCATGGTGGTGGCAAGCATTCTTGCCGCGCCGCTCGGTGTGAAAGTGAGCAAGCGGATCAACGCGAAGGTTTTGCAAGCGGTACTGGCTGCCCTGATTCTGGCGACGACGATCAAAATCTGGACCGATATTTTCCTGTAACGAAAAAGAAGGTGCTGCAAGCAATTGGAATGCAGACACCTTCTTTTTCGTTACGCTATGGCAAATCTGAAAACTCTCCATCCCGCAGTCGATTCACGAATTTCTGCAGCCATGTGTAATAGCTGACACCGTGGCGCAGTTTATGCAAATCGCGCAGGCACACTTGTCTTTCGGTATCCGGGGTGTCTTCCGCAAGCGCTAATTCCGACAGCTCAGGTATCACCTCATTGATTGCCCCCAGCATGACATCGATCTCCCGCTGCAGCTTCATTGTAAAGAAAACGCGGATTGTCTGTAAAAAATCCGTCTCCGCTATATACTGATCCTTCCTGTCTTTTTTCTCCTCCAGCTTGGTCACCATCTTCGAATCCAGAAGCGACCGAATCGCATAGCTCATGTTGCTTTTGCTCATGTTCATGTAGCCTTTCATATCCTCTAGCGTCATCGGCTTCTCCTCGAAAAACATGATGCCGTACAGCTTGCCGAACGAATGATTGGCGCCATACAGATCCATCGTCTGGGCAATGGCTTCGATGACCTGCTCGCGCAATTCGAGACGGCGCTGCGATTCCTGAGCCTGCGTGCTCATCTGCTTCATCCCAATACTCTCCTTTGTGTGTTAACAATTGTCGTCCATCAATTTACAAAAAACGAAAAGTAAATTGACATCAGATTAATATGGAAAAGTTACATTGAATGTACAATATTTTTTGTACATATGATGTTAATCAAGGTCTTATATAACCATATTATCAAAAATACAAAAAATATTGAACAGTAAATTGAAAAAAATCCCATGAAACAGATGGGGACTGGACGTCCATTCGTCGAGATCAACTAAGAGGTTTGGGGTGGTTACGAATGTCGAGTATTACGCTCAAGTCGCTGTCAAAAAAATACACGGATGACAAGCACACGCTAGACAATATCAGTCTTGAAATCAAGGATAAAGAGTTCCTGGTTTTGCTCGGACCATCTGGATGCGGAAAATCCACGCTGCTGAGAATGATTGCTGGCATTGAGGAGATCACGAAGGGCGAAGTATTCATTGGCGATGTTTGCGTCAACGAGGTTGAGCCCAAGGATCGGGGCGTTGCAATGGTATTTCAAAACTACGCGCTATACCCGCATATGACGGTATACGAGAACATGGCATACGGCCTGAAAATCAAAAAAGTGAAGAAAGCTGAGAGGGAACAACGGATCAAGGCGGCGGCGGATATGCTGCAAATCACGCCGTTGCTGAAGCGTCTCCCCAGCCAATTGTCAGGTGGGCAAAAGCAACGGGTTGCGATCGGACGAGCGATCGTGAAGGAACCTAAAGTGTTTTTGATGGACGAGCCGTTGTCCAACCTCGATGCCAAGCTGAGAAATGAGATGAGGATTGAAATCAAAAAGCTTCACGAACGCCTGAACTCCACATTCATTTATGTCACGCACGATCAGGTGGAGGCTGTTACCCTTGGCGACCGAATCGCGATCATGGCAGAAGGGAAGTTTCGGCAAATCGGCACGCCGCTGGAAATCATCGAGCGGCCTGTGGATATGTTCGTCGCGAATTTCATCAGCTCCCCGCCGATCAATTATTTGGATGCGGCGTTTATGTATCAGGATGGTCAAACGTATGTGGACATTGACGGCGTGCAGTTGGAAACAAATCTGCCGATCGAAGTCATACATAATCACCCATCGATTCTAGCAGGAATCAGACCGGAGCATTGCTTCCTTACTGAAGACAGCAGCAATGCACTCGAAATGGAGGTTCTGTTTACAGAAATTATCGGTACGGATGTGCTCGTGCACCTGACGTATAAGGCAATGAATTTCATTGTGAAGAAAAGCTTTACGCAAACCTATGAAAAGGGCCAAAAGCTGTATGTCGGAATCGACGCCAGCCGTGTCAATGTGTTTGACAAGAATACGCAAAAAAATGTGAGGAGCTTTTCATGAATGTACTGATCTCACTCGATGGTGCCAGTCACAAAATCTTTGCCCGTTACGCCAAACGGTTTGTCGATCGCGGATTTTCCCACTGTGAAAAATTGATCACAACGTTTCCGTCGGTTACGTTCCATGCTCATGCTACGGCGATCACGGGAAATCGTCATAATCAGCATTTAGTCATCGATAACGTTGTCGCTCATTCCGAAACGTTGGAACGAACGGAGCTGTATCACGATCACAAGATCCTTTGCAATGAAGCATTACATAAACAAACGCTGTTTTATTCCCTGCACCAAAATGGAGTGAAAAGCTGCAGCATTCATTGGCCGCTAACGTCCGGAAACCG
>JBLNEJ010000599.1:0-8179 GCA_050262535.1 Clostridia bacterium | reverse complement strand
AGTTTGTCTATTGCTCATTTTTACCTTCCTATACCCTAAGATTTGCAGAAAGGATGCAGATACTCCTGCTTAGACACCACAATAAGTCCGGGCACGACAGAGTCACACATCATTTCCGTACCCAAGTATCACTAAGAATCGTGATACACTATAAATAGGTTTGAATTGTTCCAGAAAAGATGAGCAACTCTGTAGCACCCAACTCGTGGTGCGCAAGCAGGAGCGCCTGCATCTTTTCCTTCAAATATTAACGGTTAGGACGGTAAAAAATGAGTAGCAAACAAACCAAAACCGACGTTATCTTAATTGGTGCCGGAATCATGAGCGCGACTTTAGGGGCACTGCTGAAAGAGCTAGTGCCAAGCTGGGAAATTACAGTGTTTGAGAAGCTCGCAAACGCAGGTGAGGAAAGCTCGAACGAATGGAATAATGCGGGAACGGGGCATGCTGCACTGTGCGAGCTTAACTACACAAGTGAAAAACCAGACGGATCCATCGATATTAGCAAAGCGATCAAGGTCAATGAACAGTTTCAGGTTTCCATGCAGTTTTGGTCCTACCTTGTCAGCAGCAAGCTGATCAGCAATCCGCATGACTTTATCATGCCGTTGCCTCATATGAGTATGGTACAGGGCGAACAAAATGTAGAGTTCCTGAAAAAACGCTTTGAAGCCATGGCCAACAATCCACTGTTTCAAGGGATGGAATTCTCCGATGACCCGGAAAAACTGATGGAATGGATTCCGCTTATTATGAAAGAGCGTAATTCCAACGATCCGATTGCGGCAACAAGAATCGAATCGGGCACGGATGTCAATTTTGGCGCTTTGACACGCATGCTGTTTGACCACTTAACGAGCAAAAACGTCGATATCCATTACCAACACAATGTTGAGGATATCAAGCGTACGAGCGACGGCTCATGGGAAGTGAAAGTGAAGAATCTCAACAGCGGCAGCATCGAACGCCATACAGCCAAATTCGTCTTTATCGGAGGCGGAGGAGGAAGCCTGCATTTGCTGCAAAAATCGGGCATTCCGGAAGGGAAACATATTGGCGGATTCCCGGTAAGCGGAATCTTCATGGTGTGCAACAATCCGGATGTTGTCGAGCAGCA
Organism: Clostridia bacterium; assembly: GCA_050262535.1. GTDB lineage: Bacteria > Bacillota > Bacilli > Brevibacillales > Brevibacillaceae > Brevibacillus_D. The sequence continues at coordinate 7,062 of JBLNEJ010000599.1, read as the reverse complement.
TCACGCCAAAGTATACGGGAAAGCCAAGGTTGGTGCTCCGCCGATGTCTGTTCCGCATCTTGACACACGCTTTATCGACAACAAAAAATCGTTGCTCTTTGGACCTTTTGCCGGCTTCTCGCCAAAGTTCTTAAAAACGGGTTCCATGCTCGATTTGATCACTTCCGTCAAGCCGGACAATCTCTTGACGATGTTGGCGGCAGGCGCAAAAGAGATGGCATTGACAAAATACCTGATCCAGCAAGTGATGCTCTCGAAAGAACAGCGCATGGAAGAGCTGCGTGAGTTTATCCCGACCGCCAAAAGCGAGGATTGGGATATGGTGGTTGCGGGCCAACGTGTACAAGTGATCAAGGATACGGAAGCAGGCGGAAAAGGAACGCTTCAATTTGGTACGGAAGTGATTACGGCCGCTGATGGCTCGATTGCCGCTCTGCTCGGTGCTTCTCCGGGTGCTTCTACCGCTGTTTCCGTCATGCTTGAGGTAATCAAAAAATGCTTCCCGCAACAGATCAATGAGTGGGAACCGAAAATCAAGGAAATGATTCCTTCCTACGGCATGTCATTGCTGAAAAACCCAGAGCTGATCGAAGAGATTCATACTTCAACAGCGCGGACGCTCGGTCTCGCCAATGAACGTGAACTGGCCCTCGTCAAGTAGACCGTACAATAAATAAATCCAGTAAAAGCGAAGCGGCCATTGTCCTGAATGCTACGGGACGAAAGGCCGCTTCGCTTTGTTTGCATTTTCAATGTTCATGTAAGGAAGGTGTGAAAGACAACTAGCATTCACCTGCTACAAACAGGGAAAAAGAATATTGGCAAAAAGCTCGAAGAATGTTAGAGTCGACCTCAAGATGGTATGGATAAACAGAAGAAGGACGGTTTGATAAACGCAAACCACGTCCTTGATTAAAGGTGAACATTCGTGAAAGCGATCTTAATCGACGATGAGAGATTGGCATTACTCTACCTGGAGCGTCAATTGTCCGGTATTGAAGGGATGCAAATTGTGGGCACGTTCGAAGATCCGTTTATCGGCAAACGGGCGATTGAAACAAGTGATGTTGATCTTGTCTTTCTGGATATACAAATCCCTCAATTGAGCGGCATGGAATTGGCCGAACAGCTGATGGAGAGCAAACCCGGATTACATATTGTGTTCGTAACGGGGTACGATGACTATGCCATTCGGGCCTTCGAGCTGAACGCACTGGACTATATTTTAAAACCGGTTCGTCGTGAACGTCTGCTTAACACCATTCAACGTATTCGCTCCGATCAAGAAGCTTCCGTCAGGATCATTCAGCAGACAGAGACGCTGCAAGTGAAACTTTTCCAGCAAGTTACGGTATCAGATGGAGAGGGTCACCCCCTGATGTTCCGTTGGCGAACGACCAAGGTTCAGCAGTTGTTTCTGTATTTGATTCACAACAGAGGACTGATTGTGCATAAAACGGCGATCATTGACCTGTTATGGAGCGATCTTGAACCGGACAAGGCTCTTCAACAGCTGTATACCGCCGTATACTATATTCGTAAAACCCTGGGACCGTATGAAAAACATTTCAAAATTAGCAGTACAGCAGACGGGTATCTAATGACGTTGGAGCATATCCAGATAGACATCGAGCAGTTTGAACAGTTTATCCAATCAGGAGTAAGCTTGTCTGCAAAGTCGATTGCCGGTTATGAAATGACTTTGGGAATGGTGAACGGTGATTATTTGCAAGAGCATGATTACGTTTGGGCAGTCAGTGAACGCCACCGACTGCAAGGGTTTTGGATTGAGATTTCTATGAAAATGGTGAATTGGTACTACGCTCATCATGAGTTGGAGAAAGCATTAGCGTGGTGCCAGGAAATTTGTCATCGCTTTCCACTGGAGGAAGAAGCCTGCTTGCTGCAGATGAAAATATTGGCTACCAAAGGTAAGCATGTGGCTGTTCATCAGCAGTACAATCGAATCAAGGAATTATTGCAGGCAGAATTGCAGGAGCAGCCAAGCCCGTTTCTTACGGAATGGTATCAGGAGTGGAAAAAGAAAAACATGGAGTGAACCTTACACGGTTTGCTCTTTTTTTTGTACATAATGCCTCGAGATTCCCAGATTCAACTCTTTTGTAGATCCCGTAAATCTGTAGTTTCCTATCGGATTTTAACAGAGATTGTAGAAGAATGTAGAGTTTTTGTAGAGGTTGGTTTGTTATGGTTCGTTATATATTGAGGCAGTAATTTTCATTACAGCCCGGACTACTAGAAATAATGGGGGGATCATTCTTGTAGCCGATTATGGAGCTTGTCACCAAAGGGCAGGCAGTGAGTAACGTTCTCTTACTGGGCAGCCTTTTTGTCATTCCAGAGTTATCAGGTTTTGTCGAGGACGGGGTATCAAGCTGGTAGGAAAATACTTTGGAATCGTGGCGTATTCTATCATTTCTTGAGGATAGAATTCACGGGGATTATGGAAAAAAAGGAGATGATGAAATGATCTTAGCGAGAAAGGCCAAGCCTTTTGGGGGGAAAAGCAATATCGGTAAAAAATGGTTGGCAGGCACGATGTCTGGCTTGCTAACATTTGCCCTGCTGACTCTCGGAATCGGGAGTAACGTTGCTAACGCACAGACGACTCCAGGTGGTATAAACAAAACTCCTCACCTATGGTTGCGTGCTGATCAAGGTGTAGTGACAGCTAATGGAAAAGTTACAGCGTGGAAAGATCAGAGCGGGAATAACCTTGATTTTTCGCAAAATAACGTTGCTAACCAACCTGAGTTCAATGATGATAGTAAGCGTCTAAATTTTAATAAAGCAGTAAAGTTTGATGGAACATCTTCTTTTTTAGTAAACGAGAATGGTGTTACGGGAGCAAATACCTACAATAATTTCAATGTCTTTGTAGTATCGGGTATAGGAAACACAACCAATTCTCTTTTTTGGGAAGAGATATATGGTAGTGGTGGCAGATTAAATGTACATCTGCCTTGGTCCGGAATCGTCTTTTGGGATGCAGGATCTCAACAGAATGAGCGAGTAAAGACTGCTACAGTATCTGCAACATTGGGGAAATATTATATTTGGAACTTTAATTATGGTATTACGGGTTCCGGAGACGATGGACAATCCCTTTATCGTGACGGGAAGGAACTGGTTTCTCCAGTTAGTCGAACGAATCCTGTAAAAGGCATTAACAAAAAAATGACACTTGGCTCCGCGTATACATCCGATGGAAGTACAGCTAGTTTTTATAACGGACAAGTAGGCGAATTAATATTCTACACAGCCCCATTAACTGCACAGGAAAGGCAACAGATCGACTCCTATTTGGCGATTAAATACGGGGTATCACTAGATAACATTGATTATTTGGATGCTCACGGCAACGTAATCTGGCAAGCAGATGCCAACTATAACTCGAATATTGCCGGTATCGCTCGCGATGATGTCCCCGATCTGTATCAAAAGCAAAGCCGTTCGACGAATGATCAATCGAAATTGACCATTGGTATTGGTGCGCAGCTGTCTGAGAAAAATGAGGCGATTACAGAAACGCTTACAGATAAGCAGTCGTTAATCTGGGGCGATAATGGCCATGCCTTAACGTTCACCAAGCAAATCGGCACGACAAATAAAAACCATGCCGAACGTATTTGGAAAGTACAAAACACTGGCAACGTCGGGGAAGTACTAATAGCGATTCCGGATAGTGAACTTCCTGCAAATGCATCTTTGGTGGTAGGTGGTAGTGACACAGATTTCGGTACTGCCACGGAATATCCACTTACAAAAGTGACGTTTGATGGCATAACTTATGTTACGACCAAAGCATCTTTAGCAGACGGACAATTCTTTACCTTTGCTGCTCCAGCGCCAAAAGTCGAAAATGCTACACTAGAGCAAACGCAGCTTAGCGGGGATGACATTGTACTGACGTTTGATCAAAATCTACAGGTAACAAGTTTAGCTGGATTTATCATCAAAGTTGACGGTACACCGATTACTGTTTCTAGCTTTAAAGTTGATACCAATGATCCTAAGAAGCTGATTCTTACTTTACCAGCAGGTACGGATATCACTGGCAAAACAGTGAGCGTTGACTATGATGGATTAGGTAACGTAACAGGTAGCTTAGATGGCAAAAAGAGTGTTCCTGCTAATCAATTTTCAAAGGTTGTAACTACAGCTCCTGCTCTAACAATTGATCAACCAGCGGGAACCAAAGTCTTTGAGGCGAAGCCGGAGTTTAAAGGAACGGCAACCGCAGGCTCGACGGTTGCAGTCCAGATTAAAGACAATAATGGTACGGTTATCGATACGCCAACGGTGACAGTCAACCCTGATGGCACCTGGAGCTTTACCCCGACTAGCAATTTGCCAGACGGTGATTACACAGTTGAAGTGACAGCGACAAAAGACGGAAAGTCTACTCCAGTAACAAAGTCGATTACTGTAGACGCAACAGCTCCTGCTCTAACAATTGATCAACCAGCGGGAACCAAAGTCTTTGAGGCGAAGCCAGAGTTCAAAGGAACGGCAACCGCAGGATCGACGGTTGCAGTCCAGATTAAAGACAATAATGGTACGGTTATCGATACGCCAACGGTGACAGTCAACCCTGACGGCACCTGGAGCTTTACCCCGACTACTGATCTGACGGACGGTGACTACACAGTTGAAGTCACAGCGACAAAGGATGGCAAGTCTACGACTGAAACAAAGGCTATCACCGTAGACACAACAGCTCCTGCTGTAACAATTGACCAGCCAGCAGGAACCAAAGTCTTCGAGGCGAAACCAGCGTTCAAAGGAACGGCAACCGCAGGCTCGACGGTTGCAGTCCAGATTAAAGACAAAAATGGTACGGTGATCGATACGCCAACGGTGACAGTCAACCCTGATGGCACCTGGAGCTTTACCCCGACTAGCAATTTGCCAGACGGTGACTACACAGTTGAAGTGACAGCGACAAAAGACGGAAAGTCTACTTCAGTAACAAAGGCGATTACTGTAGACGCAACAGCTCCTGCTGTAACGATTGACCAGCCAGCAGGAACCAAAGTCTTCGAAGCGAAGCCAGAGTTCAAAGGAACGGCAACCACAGGATCGACGGTTGCAGTCCAGATTAAAGACAAAAATGGTACGGTGATCGATACGCCAATGGTGACAGTCAACCCTGATGGCACCTGGAGCTTTACTCCGACTAGCAATTTGTCAGTTGGTGACTACACAGTTGAGGTAACCGCGACAAAAGACGGCAAGACAACAACGACAACGAAAAACCTGACTGTATCATCCAAGACTCCACCTCTGCCTGTTGTTGATAAAACAGCGCTGCAAGCCAAAGTAGATCAAATCCACGGGGAGAACCTTGTTGCCAGTGAGTACACTAGCAGCAGCTGGGCATCGTTGGAAACAGCGATGCAACAAGCTGAAACCGTGCTGAAAAATCCAAACGCAACACAACAAGAAGTAGACGAAGCACTATCTGCACTGAAAAATGCGTATAATGGCTTGGAAAAGGTTTCAGCTGAAATCGACAAGTCCAAGCTGCAAGCCAAAGTGGATCAAATCAACGACGAGAATCTTGTTGCTGATGACTACACAGATGAGAGCTGGACAGAGCTGGAAAAGGCGTTGCAACAAGCGAATGCCGTGCTAAAAGATCCAAAAGCGACCCAAAAAGAGGTGGATGCTGCACTGGCCGCCTTGACGAAAGCAAGGGAAGGTTTGAAGAAACAGGATGATTCTGCTGTAGATAAGAGCAAATTGCAAGCCAAAGTAGATGCCATTCAAGCGGAGAATCTCAAGGCAGAGGAGTACACCAAAGCGAGCTGGCAAGCCCTGCAGGGTGCATTGGCTCATGCACAAGCTGTACTGGCAGATCCAAAAGCAACTCAGAAAGAAGTAGATGCTGCCCTGTCTGCATTGAAAAAAGCGAGACAAGGCTTGGAAAAGCAGGATGATACAGCTGTAGACAAGAGCAAGCTGGAAGCAAAAGTAATAGAAGTCCAACAGGAAGAGCTGGATGAAGATGACTATACAGCTTCCAGCTGGAGAAAGCTTGAAAAAGCATTGAAGCATGCAAAAGACGTCCTGGCCGATCCGAATGCTACACAGGATGAAGTCGACGAAGCACTGGTAGAACTAAAAAAAGCGAGAAGAGATTTAGTGGATGTCCAAGAGAATGACGGTGCACAAGAAAAAGATCGGGATGACTCGATTTTCGTTTCCGACTCCTTCTTCTCCTCCGGCAGCGGCAATGGGAATGCAGAGCAGCAACCAAGTGTGCCAGGCAATGGCGAGGAAGCACACGAACGGACAGGCTACATGAACGGCTATCCAAGCGGAGACTTCGATCCGGACCGCCCTGTAACCCGAGCCGAAATGGCTTCGATCCTGATAAACACGGGAATGGTTAAACCAGAAACAAGCGCTGCGGGTTCGTTCTTTGACGTAGCCGATCATAACTGGGCAGCAGATGCGATCAAGCGAGCGAACGAAGCAGGTCTGATGAACGGTTATGCGAATGGCATGTTTAATCCGGGAGGCGGAATCACGCGCGCGGAAATGGCAGCGATTGTATACAAATATCTGGGCTTAAGCGGTAACGGAATGCCGAACAACTTCTCCGATGTATCAGCCGACAACTGGGCTACGCCGATTATTGCGGCTGTTAGTGAAGCAGGCTTGATGTCCGGGTATCCAGATGGCACGTTCCAACCACAAAAAATACTGACTCGCGCAGAAGCGGTCGCCATTATCAATCGATTGCTGAACAAGATACAGTTAAGCCCGGTAAATGGACAAACATGGCCGGACGTACCACCAACCCATTGGGCGTACAAAGATATTGAAGCAGCAACCAAAAAGTAAAGGGAATGCTCAGTTGAAACAGGAGCGAACCTGAAGTCTATCCCCTTGTGGTTGACAATGAAATAAGATGGTCTGAACAGATCGTCTTGCCATTGTTGACCGGAGGGGATTTTTCGTATCTGAAGCAAGGCGTATCAATAGAGCTATTCGATGGTATTTTACCAGTCTTAAGGTTCAGTTCCTCTCGTC
>JBLNEJ010000598.1:0-4115 GCA_050262535.1 Clostridia bacterium | reverse complement strand
GTAGTGGAGGAGGAAAAAGGTGAAAACGCTGCGGGCGGGGTGGGACGCTTGCCGGGGGTCATCCCTGGCGGCTGCATGGAAAATGCGAAACCGCGGCCAAAACATGTAGTTCGAAGAAGATGGACACGTTGGCCGCTTAAAGGCGTGTTTCGCTTTTTCCATTCCGCCTTAGTGAAGCGTCCCAAAGGCCCTTGCTGTTTTCACCTTTTTCCTCCTACCGTGCACAAGTTGTCCTCGAGCTTGAAATGAATTTGCCGATAATCCCTCTCAACAAATAAAAAAACGGGAGCACATTCGCCCCCGCCTCATTCCTTTGGCTTACTTCGTCAAAAAGACCTTCTCCAATTCATTCAGCAGCAGATTCGCTGATTTTACGCCGCCTGACGTGTTCCAGATGACGTCATCGACTTTATATGCTTTGTTGTTTTTCACGACATTGAGGTTTTTCCACAATGCATCGTTTGTCCATTCCTGCTCCAGCTGGCTCGCCTTGCTGTCGCCGGTTTCATACACATAGTAGAACAGGATGTCGCCATCCATTTCAGGGATACGCTCCTTGGTTACTTCCGCAGCGAACTCTTCCTTGTCCTGTGCTTCCGGTCGTGCAAAGCCGAGCTCTTTCAAAATGACGCCGGCAAACGTGTCTTTGTAGTAAATCCGCACTTTGCCTGGCATGAACCGAACCAGCGATACTTTTGTATGCAGCTTGACGCCCGCTTTTTCTTTAAACGATGCGATCCGTTTTTCCCAATCTCCGATGACTTTCTCGCCCTCAGTCTTTTTGTTCAGCGCCTCTGCGTACAGCTTGAAGTTCTCTTTCCAGTCGCCACGCGGTTTTTCCGCGAAAACGGTTGGGGCTATTGCCGACAGCTGCTTGTAAATTTTTTCGTGCCGCATTGTCATCCCCAAGATGATATCCGGCTTCAACGCTGCAATGGCTTCGAGGTTCGGCTGGGTTTCTGTACCCACGACCTTGACACCTTCCAGCTCGCCTTTGACATGATCGTAAAACTGGTCTGCTGAAAAGGAAGAGACTGCTCCGACCGGCTTGACGCCAAGCGCCAAAACGGTTTCCACCCCTTGCGTAGTCAGGACAACGACTCGCTGCGGTATACCCTTAATCGTCGTTTCCCCCATATTGTGCTTGACCGTGTAAGAATCTCCCGCAGGCGCTGCTGCCGGTTGTTCCGTCGACGCCGCCTGATTCCCGCCTCCGCATCCGGCGAGCAAGACCATTGCAGCCATCATCATGCTGAGAAAGGCTGACTTTCGTTTGGTGAATCGTACCATATGTATGAGTGCCTCCTTTTGATGTGCAATCCGTAGTAAATGAGAATGAAAATCACTTACAACTCAGTATCCTACCCGCTCTCGGCCAATAAGTCAATTACTAATTGATAATGAATTTCAAAATCATTGACAGATGAGCAGCAACTCCCCTACACTTACCTTATTACTGTTAAGAAGGAAGAAGGCTACACGGAAAATGAACGCTCTTTTGACGAACAACTTCGCCAAATGCTTTGGACTGGGCGTGGGGGCACTTCTGATTGTGATTCTCATGTATGCCAGTATCGTGTTCGGCGTAATTGATACAAGCTGGCAAACGGCTGTAAATGCATACATACATTTCGATGGCTCGAACGAGCACATTGTGATCAAAGAGGTTCGTGTCCCACGTGCGCTGATTGCTGCTGCAGTCGGCGCTTGCCTCGGGATGGCTGGTGCACTGTTGCAGGCGCTGACGCGAAACCCGCTAGCGGATGTGGAAATATTCGGACTGAACGCAGGCGCTGCTTTGTTTATCGTGGTTGCGGTCACCTATTTCTCCATCCAGTCGTTAACCGAGTTCACCTGGCTTGCGTTTGCGGGTGCCGCCATAAGCGGTGCCTTGGCCTATGTGCTGGGCTCGGCCGGTCGGGAAGGCATGACTCCTGTGAAGCTGGCATTGGCCGGGGCAGCCATTACGGCGTTGGCTGGGTCGCTGACGCATGGAATTTTGACGATTAATGAGCAAAGTCTTGATCAGGTGCTGTTCTGGTTGGCAGGGTCTGTTTCGGGGCGAAAGCTCATCTTTTTGACCAATGTTCTCCCGTATATGCTTGCTGCTTGGATTGCCGCGTTTCTAATCGCCAAGCCGTTACACACGTTGATGATGGGTGAGGACGTCGCGAAGGGATTGGGCCAGCGTACGCTCTGGGTCAAAATTGCGGCCGGGATCGTGATCATCGCGCTCAGCGGCTGCTCTGTTGCGGTTGCCGGTCCAATCGGCTTCGTCGGGCTTGTGACCCCGCATCTCTCCCGCTTTTTTGTCGGAATCGACACGCGCTGGGTTGTCCTTTACAGCGGCATACTCGGCGCTGTGCTTCTGCTGGCCGCAGATATCGGCGCTCGCTTCATCGCCTACCCGAGCGAAATGCCAATCGGGGTCATGACCGCTCTGATCGGTGCTCCAGGCTTTATTTATGTAGCGAGAAAGGGGTTGGCAAAAGGATGAATCGATTGGAGCATTTCCTCTCAATCCGGCTCGGGCGGCAATCGTTGCTGTCCCTGTTAGTGCCCCGACGCGCCATAATGGCGGCTGTCACGTTATTGCTTGCCACCTTGACCGTGGCGGTTTTCAGCACTGGCTTGGGTGAGATTCGAATTTCTGCGATTGATGTGGTCAAAGTGTTGGTGGGCAGCGGTTCGGAAGAGGATTCATTGATCATCCAAACGTTTCGCCTCCCCCGCGTCATTACCGGACTCCTGGTAGGAGCAGCACTAGGGGCAGCGGGGGCCCTTATGCAAGGAGTCGTACGCAATCCGCTCGCCTCGCCGGATATTTTGGGTGTGACGGGCGGTGCATCTGTCGCTGCTGTAGCGTTTTTGACCATGCTGGAATCAGCAAGCATCCAGTGGCTTCCCCTCGTTGCCTTTCTTGGCGCTGCGATGGTATCGGTTGTTTTGTACGGGCTTGCCTGGAAGCAAGGCGTAACCCCGTTGCGTCTCGTGTTGATCGGGATTGGCGTAAAAGGAGCGACGGCCGCACTGACAACCATGCTGATTGTAATGGCCCCGATCCATTTGACCAGCAAGGCGATGATTTGGCTGACGGGTACACTGTACGGCACCACCTGGACTGATGTAGGCTTGCTGTTGCCATGGGTTGCCGTGCTTCTTGTTCTTGGCTTCGTCACTGCCCGCCAGATGAACGCGTTGCAGCTGGGTGACCATGTCGCAGCCGGAATCGGCAGTTCTGTTCAACAGCAGCAGCTTCTGCTGATGCTCATCTGTGTCGGCCTAACAGGGTCTGCGGTGGCCATCGGCGGTGCCATCGGGTTTGTTGCCCTGCTTGCGCCACATATCGCCAGGCAGCTCGTGGGTCCATCATTCGAAAGCCTGCTGCCAATCTCTGCGATGGTCGGAGCCTTTATCGTGACCGGAGCAGACATGATAGCCCGCATCGCTTTTTCACCGTTGGACATTCCGGTTGGCGCGGTCACTTCTGCCGTCGGTGCCCCGTTCTTCCTCTACCTTCTCTACAAAAATCGGTCATGACCGCATGCCAAGGAGGACTTCCAAGATGGCTACTCTGGAAACAAAACAATTAACCTTAACATATGGCGATCAGCCTATCATTGAAAATCTTGACCTGCATATCCCTCAAGGACAAATCACTGTCTTTATTGGTAAAAACGGTTGTGGCAAATCCACCCTGCTGCGATCGCTGGCTCGTCTGCTCAAACCGAAATCAGGGGCCATCCTGTTGGACGGACAGGAAATTGCCAAATGGCCAACCAAATCCGTAGCAAAACGAATGTCAATTCTGCCCCAAGGACCGACAGCGCCGGAAGGGCTGACCGTTCTCCAGCTCGTAAAGCAAGGCCGTTATCCGTACCAAAGCTGGCTTTCCCAATGGTCAGAAGAGGATGAACGGATGGTAATGGGCGCTCTGCAGGCCACACATCTCACCGAAATGGCTGAGCGTCCCGTTGATTCCTTGTCAGGCGGACAGCGCCAACGCGCCTGGATTGCGATGACATTGGCCCAAGGGACCGAAATGATTCTGCTCGATGAGCCGACAACCTATCTCGATTTGGCGCAGCAGGTTGAAATCCTTGATTTGCTGTTTG
>JBLNEJ010000597.1:0-2852 GCA_050262535.1 Clostridia bacterium | reverse complement strand
TTGCCTCGCAGCTGTTCCTGTTTTGCTGCTGTCAGCAGTTCACCCTTGTAGCGGATCGTTCCCGTCATTTCGGCATTTTCGGGCAGGATGCCCATAATCGCATGAGCCAGCAAGCTTTTTCCTGAGCCGCTGGCACCGACGATGGCCACAATTTCCCCTTTTTGCACCGACAGCTCCACACCTTGAACAACCTGCAGCTTTTGCTGGTGCAATCCGCCTGTATACTGTGTAAATGAAATCGCCAAATCGTTCACTTCAAGAATCGGCATTGCTTGTCCTCCCTTCCGCATACTTACTCCTGTGCTCGCGCAGGATCGATGAGCAGACGCACATTTTCCCCGACAAGATCGAATGCCCGGACCACCATCAAAAGACAAATGCCTGGGAAGAAAGCAAGCCACCACATGCCTGCCGATAAATAACGCATCGATTCGGAAAGGATAATCCCGATCGCCGGCTGGTGCGGGGATAACCCCAACCCGATAAACGTAATGGAGGCTTCATGCAAAATGGCATGGGGAAACATCAAAATCGTGCCGACAAGCCATTGTGGAAGCAAATGAGGAAGCAAATGCCGGGTTGCCACCCACCAGCGGGACCGGCCAAGTCGACGGGAAATCATAACATATTCCGCCGATTGAACCTGCAGCAGCTCAGCACGCAAAAGTCTCGTCAACGTTGGCCAATGCGTGAATGCGATCCCGATCATGATTCCCTTCATCCCGCCCCCGACCACAAACGCAATCAAAACAAGCGTAACGAGGTGCGGAACACTGAGAAACAGGTCAATGAGCCACGAAACGATGCGATCGGCTGTTTTCCCGAGCGTTGCGGCACAAAGCCCGAGGGCAATCGCAATCAAGCTGCTGGAGAAGGCCGCGACAACGCCGATTTGGATGCTCAGCCACAAGCCTTTTACCGTTCGCGTGAACATATCCCGACCGAGCCAATCTTTCCCGAACAGATGCTCGCTATTTGGCGGCAGATTGCGATTCCCCAGGTCGGTTGCCATATTTTCCGCGCCAAGCAGCGACGCACCGATTCCAACGCCTGCAAGCAACGCCACCCCCGCCAGCAAGGCAAAAAGGGTGCGTTGTCTGCGATTCAGCGAGAGAAGCGAGACACCTTTCACAAGGAAGCCCCTCCTCTCACTCTCGGATCAACCAGACGATAGATCAAGTCACCGATCCAATTGCCGACAAACACAAAAATCGCACTGAACAAGACGACCGCCAACAGCAGCGGCACATCCCCGCGCAAGCCGGCTTCTACCGTTGCCTGTCCCAGGCCCGGGTACGAAAAAACCTGCTCCGCAAGTACAGCGCCTCCAAACAATTCGCTAAATGCCGTGAATTGGAGCGTAATCGCTGGCAGCACGATGTTGCGGAAGCCATGTCGCCGAAACAGCGCCCACCCTCGTTCTCCACGTGCGCGGGCAAACAGGACGAAGTCGCTTGCAAGTACGTCGAGCAGCTTTTGGCGTGTATGCAAGGCAATACTGGAGATGCCGACAACACTTAACGTCAAGGCGGGCAGTATCATATGTACGATTCGATCCGTCCAGCTTACCTGGTCGGCAAGTACGCCCGCAGGCACCCCCAGGGCCACGGGAAACCACCCCAACCAAACTGCAAAAACCATCAGAAGCAGCAAACCGACCCAAAACGTCGGAGTCGATGCGATGGTGTAGCAATACCATTTGATAATCCGATCGATCCAGGTCCCACGTTTCATTGCTGCAAGCACTCCAGCACCGAACCCGATGACCCCGGCTAGCAGCCAGGCAGTCCCCATCAAGGCGATCGAGTTGGCAAACCGTTCGGAGATGATGTCAGCGACCGGTCTTCTGTAAATCATCGATGTACCGAAATCGCCTTGCAGCATGGCTGTGCTCCATTGCATGAATCGTTCAACAGGGGGTTGGGCCAACCCCCAATGGGCAGCGATTTGTTCTCTTTGCTCAGGGCTGACGCGCATCATGTCCGCACCGACATATGCCTGAATCGGGTCGATGGGCGACTGGTTAACCAGGATAAAGGAGATGATGCTGATGGCAAAGAGCAACGAAAAAAGCCGCAACGCCCTTATTCCCAAATATTTGAGCAGACTGCCAGTCATCTGATAATCCTCGATTCCGTTAATTCGTCCATTTCCATTGCTCGATATTATCCGTTACCGGCCAGCCATGTCCATGAGGATGGATTCGCTGTTTGCCAATATCGAGGTTGTCTTTCACCAGGTAGAGATGGTCGATATTTACAAGCCATGCCCAAGGTGCGTCTCCTTTGGCACTGAGTCCGGTTGTTCCGTCCCACTGCGCTTTTTGCCAATATTCCCAGGCAGACTCCTCGGTCGTTGCATGCAGGGCTTTCTCCATCCATTCATCAACCTTCGGGTTTTGGTAAAAGCCTGGGTTGTAATATTCGATTCCCTGATACTTGCTGCTGTAAAGGTTGTACATTTCAAGCGGATCATGGCTGCCCCAACCGAACAGAATCGCGTTGGCGTGCATCAAGCCTTGTAGTTCGTCCCAGCTCTTCCCTTCCACCTGTACATCGATTCCGATCGGCTTGAGCATATCCGCAACCGCCAATGACAACGATTGGCGCGTCATGTCGCCGGCTGCATACAACAGCTTGAATTGTGCTTTCAGCGTGCCTTTTTCGACAATTCCATCGTTGTCTGTATCGTTCCAGCCGGCTTGTGCAAGCAGCCTTTTCGCAGCTTCGGGGTTGGCATCCTCGATCACGGATTGCTCATTCCACCAAGGGAGGCCATCGTTAACGGTATAGGCTGGCGTCCCGGCCCCTTCAAGAACCCCTTGTACCAATGACTGACGATCAATGGCGATG
>JBLNEJ010000596.1:0-10967 GCA_050262535.1 Clostridia bacterium | reverse complement strand
TGAGTAACGCTGAAAAAAACTCGGGTGCCCCCATACCTACTCACTCCTTTGCGAGATTCATCGGTTATGGTAGCGCTCTCAAATGGAAAAGTCAAATCCTCCCAGCCCCTTCTCTCGCGATTTGCTTGGCGAATGGTCTGTTTTTTACTATGATGGGAGTGAGGAGGTTTTTTCAATGACCAAACGTTTCGTCATCGAAGCGGTGATGCTAGCCATATACGGCGAACTGTTGAATCCAGCCGAACCGGTGGATTTCCTGATGCCCACTTCGACAATCCATGAGTTGGAAGAGTTTTTACATAGCAAGGAACCGATCATGCTCGACAACGAGGAAGATCAGCACGTCCGTGAGATGATCGCGGAAATGATTCAATTTTTCCGTGATCCGTTCACCAGCAAAAAAATGGACAAGACGCTGGTCGCCCCTTGGTCGACGGTTACATTTCCGATCCGTCCGAACGTTTCGTTGACCATTGTCAAGGCAGAGGATAACGAGATGTGGGGCGAGCTGTTCGACCCGATTGAAACCGAGTTGCTGCTGACTTCGATGCGTCATGAAGCCCCGCTCATTACCGATCAGGATGATTGGCAGGACCGGATCTTGGAATATCTCATACCTGTCCAATTTTATGATATCGAGGACTTCGCTTTCGCTGTGGAAGAAGGAATCTCCCGTGATGATTTGGTATAGCAGCAATGAACACCTACAAAGACCAGTGAAGCGTTCGATCTCACTGGTCTTTGCTCATGGTTGTGGTCTTCATCTGCTGATTGCCGGGCAAACTGACTTTGACTCTTCTTTCTCCCTGTGAAGGAAAATTGGGAAGATAGCGCGAATTCAAACGAGGTGGCTGAAATGCTCCTCCCCTTTCCCTGGAAATAACGTTTTTTCCTCAGGGGAAGCGGGTAAAGGATAAGCAAAGCAAACAATGAGAGCACACGGGAGGGTAGAACATGAGCGCAGAAACAAAAAGCATGGAATGGGACATCAGCAGCGGATCGGTGCAAACGATTTTGTTCCGGATGGGTGAAGAATATTACGGTCTCCCGATCGCCTTGATCAAGGAGATTATCAAGCCTCTGCCGGTAACACGTTTTCCCCGCTCACCACACTATGTGGAAGGAATTATCGATTTGCGGGGCAAAATTTTACCGATCATCAACCTGCGCAAGCTGTTTGGACTGGAGCCGATTCCCCTTACCGATGACAGTCGATTCATCGACATCCATCTGGAAGGCTCGCAAATGGGCATCGTCGTCGATGCTGTCTCCGAGGTCATCCACATTCCGTCCAGTCAAATCGAGCCCGCTCCAGAAATTGTTTCAGGTGTCGAGGGTAAATATTTGTACGGCGTCGCTCGCATGGAGGATCGTCTGGTCATGCTGCTGGACTTGAGTGTTACGCTCTCGACGATGCAGACGAGTGTTGCCGGGAACTAAAGCCTTCCCCAAACAGGAAGCCCCTTCTGTGGCTTTAACGCCAAAGAGGGGCTATTTGTTTTATTCCTGACGTCCACCCGCCAAATAGGCGAAATTCACCCACACCATTTCTTCAATCCCGATGATTTCCTTAAATAAATCAACGGAGTCGTACAGAATAGACCCGCCGGTTTCCTCCTCGACCTCAGTCAAGAGTTGAATGTCAAAAAGTGAGCCAAGCTGCTGCACTTGCTTGTGCGACAAAAATCTTCCGAAGCATTGCGGACGGAACCGGGAGATTCCTTTCCACACCTCGCGTTTGAACGGATCGGAACGAACCACCTGATCCAGAATCGACTCATACTCTTGCCGCAAATGTTCATTCTCCCAAAAATCTTCGATTTGCTCCACTTCGGGATGCCGGCTCATAAACTGGCATTCCGCAAGCTGCATATCGAGGGAATAGCTGATCGTCGCAGAGGTCGTCTCCAGGCCACCGTCGAACAGACGAAATCCCCAGCCGCTTTCCTCAGAATCATGGAACCAGAGCAGAGGTACGTAATGGGCCGATAATCCGAGCAAAAACTGCAACGTTTCCGCCCGTTCGATGCATTCATCCTGGAGGAAGAAGGCATTCCAATCATTGTTCACACGCTTGTGAAAATAGGGCTGCTTCGCCTTTGGCAACGTCAGAATCACTTTTGGTTCATATTTTCGCGGGTATAAGACACCGGTTGTAAACTCACTCATCGAATTCACACCGCTTTCTGTTCTCATTTGAACGATACTACATGATTACCCGTTTTCGTTGTCGCATAAAACCTCGTTGCGTTCCGGCTTTCTTTCATTTTTATTCAAAGCCTGCTTGGTTTTATGATTCCTGTTGTTCGCCTAACTTGCTTGTATGAATGATCGTATGAACCGCGCCGCTTGGCAGGAGCTCAGATTGGTACAAATGAACGGCTTTGACCTGCCACTTCACGGGATGGTCGCTTTGGACCTGTTCATACCATTCAAGCAGCTCCAGATGATGAGCCTGCGGGCCGCGAGCAAGGGTTATGTGCGGGTTGTAGGAGCGTCGGTCATAGTGCAGTTCCGCGTGCATGTCAAAGCGCTTGCCCAGCAGCAGTTGAAGCTGCCCCAAATCTTTGCGGTGACCATTGATTCCGACCCAGAGCACCTTCGGTTTGTCAGGACGGCCGAACGTTCCGAGTGAGCCGAGAACGAGCGTGAACGGCTCGATTATTGAAGCGACGATATCCATATCGGTCCGTAGCTCGGAGATCAGCTTCTCATCCACGTCTCCTAGAAAATGCAAGGTAAGATGCAGATTGGACAATGGCTGCCAGCGGTCAGCCTTGAACGCCTGCTTTAACCCGGACTGGAGGCGGCTCAGCTCATCAGTCGCCTCTTTTGGCAATTCTAAAGCTACAAACAGTCGCATGATTGTAAGACCTCCTTGATCGGGGCAGTGGTGGGGGGATGAAAGCAGCACGCTGCTTCTTCCTCTTCGGGCCAGTTTTTTTCCAAAACCGTACAGAAAAAGAGCCCCAATGGGCCCTTCTTCGCGCTATCCTAGTATTTCCGTTTTAGGGAGCCAAATACTTTTCCGCTCCCTTTCCTGCATGTTCGGCTAGCTTGGCCAGACGGGAAACATCGCTCTCGTCCAGCTCCAGATGGTACAGCTTTCCGGACTCATAGCGCAGGATGGGGAACGCACCGCAATCCAACGGGGAAGCATCCACCGTTTCGATGTATTCGGGGAGCGTATACAGGAAGCGCGCGAACGGATTGGCTTCCTCCTCGGACGTATGTACAACCTCGAACAGATGGTACAGCATCGGGGTCACAAACAGCCAAAGCGTCCCTTCCCGCTCCCCCACCCAGATCGTAAAGGTTGACTCCCGCACCTCGCTGCGCGAATGTCTGCGCATGACCAGTATGGCCTGCTGCACCGTATTCATTAGGAGGTCCTGAGCCTCGGCATCACCGCGCCCTGATACCAGCCTTGCATAGTCCAGCAAATACGCGGTTCCGTTTTCCAGCAACACTTCATCCGAGAGCGTACGTGCGGGAACCGAAAGCAATCCTTCTTCTTTCACCTCGGTTTCGGTGACGTGCTCCCCACGTTCTTCCTCTTCTTTCGCTTCATACAAATAGCGGATTATGCTTTGTACATGAGCCTGCTCGCTTTCGGAAAACGTACACGCCTCCGAATAAATGTGAATAATGGCAGCATCGGAATATGCCAGGTAGTGAATCAACAGCTCGGACTGCTCGACCATACGCAGCGCCATAAACCGCTGTTCTTCCTGAAGGATGTCAAAGCTAAGCGGAAACCCCAACGGTTCAAGCGGATCATGCAGCGTCCAGATCACCGCAAGCAGCGTGCGCTTGTATGTTTTGAACTCGACCGAGATCGCATCGCGCGTCGCATCGCTGAAAGCGTCTATGCTTTCAAAGACAAGGAACAGCTCTACATCTCCATTGCCGTTCACACGCGCGAAATACGGCAACCCCTCGTCACGGACATTTCGATACAAGTCCGGGTAATCTGCTTCAGGCAGCGCTTCACCAAGGGTCCTGTGCGACGGGGAGGCAAGCGACGCATCTGGTTCGTATGAGGGATAGAACCGCTCGGTCACTGCTGATCCCCCTTCTTGTTTTTCCATTGCTTCACAGCCGTCCAATTGCCGATATCGGCCAATAACGAACGGTCAGTTGAATCGATATGTACTGGTGTGATGGTTACATAGCCTTGTTTCATCAGCGAGTAATCCTCCTCACCGTCTTGCAGTTGATCCTCCGGGTATTCACGCCTCAGCCAATAGCCCTCTTCCTTCTGGTGGTACACATCCGCATAATGATACAGGGACAAAGCAGCGGGTCGCACTCCTTTGATGCTCGCGATCGGCAAATGGGGTACATTGATATTCCAAAAAACCTCTTTGGGGAGAAGTCGTTGCGCAGCTTTTCCCGCGAATTCTTCCAACAGCGGTCGCACGATCTCGGTCGCTTGCCCGTAATCGTCCCCATGAAAATAGTTGTCATACGACAGGGCAACAGCCGGTACACCGAGAATGACCGCTTCGCGCGCGGCGCTGCATGTTCCCGAATAGTACACGTCTCGTCCAAGATTGTTGCCCACATTGATCCCGGAAAACACGATATCCGGCTTCTGCTCATCAAACAGCAGATAATAGGCAGCCTTGACACAGTCAGCAGGATTGCCGTTCACTGCCCATGCTTTGACTGGCAGCCCGTAAAAAGGATGCTCCTGTGGCGACAACGCCTCCCGATAGGTAATCCCGTGGCCGACACCGCTCTTTTCTTCCTGTGGAGCCACCACATACAATTCTGCGTCAGGTACCGCAAGCAGCGCTTCCGCCAGCTTCCGGATGCCGAGCGCATTGATCCCGTCATCATTGGTAATGAGTATCCGCACTATTTATTTCCTCCTCGTTTTAGACCGGTGTCTTTTCGTAAATGTAGCATGTACCGTAAAAAAAAACCACCGTTGTGGTGGTTTGATTGTATGCCTGAAAAGTTATCCGCGTCTGTTCTGCCGTCTGGCGAGCTTGAGCGCTTCAATTCCGGAAACATGCGCAGCCGCCATCGAAGTGCCATCCAGTGAACGATAGCTCTTCTTCAGCCAGGTCGACGTAATGTCAACACCTGGCGCAACCGTGTTGAGCTTGCGACCGCGGGAGCTGAAATCCGCCAGCTTTCCTTCACGGTCAACGGCTCCGACGGCAATCACTTGTTTGTAGGCAGCCGGATATTCGATTTTCCCGCCATTGTTGCCTGCCGACGCGACCATGATGATCCCCGCCTTGGCAGCCTGTGCGATGGCATGACGCAAGACCGGCGAATCCTCACTGGAGCCGAAGCTCATGTTGATCACGTGCATCTTGTTCTCAATCGCCCAATTGATCCCGTCGACAATATCGGCGATTTGCGCTGTACCATCCGAGGCGAACACGCGCACATCATAAAGCTCCACATCGGGCGCCACACCAACAATTCCTTTGTTGTTCATCGCCGCGGCGATCGTACCCGCCACATGTGTCCCATGGCCGTTGCCGCCGCCAGAGGAATCGACCAAAACAGCCCCGCCTTTTACCTGCCCTTTTAGATCGGGATGGTTTCGCGAAATCCCCGTGTCCAATACAGCGACTCGGATGCCTTTTCCTTTCGTACGTTCCCACTGTGCGGGTGCGCCAATCTCTTTGACCCCCCATGGAATTTCATCCGTTGCTGCATGCAGCTTGATCGTGATGTTTTCCGACACCATATACTTGGCTTTTCCAACATGCTTCAATAATGCTTCCATGTGCTCCTGTGGCAGCACGAACGTCTGCAAAGCACCCAGGTGCCGCAGCCCGGCATAACGCGCCCACTCCTTGTCAAAGCATTCTTGACAATGCTGGAAGCTTTTTCGCGAAAATAACGTAATAATTTTGTGCACGCTCAGATCCCTCCGACAAAAGTCATGATTCCCTCTTATCGTATGAGCGTGACAAACGCCAAGAAACCAGCGAGTGCCTATTATCCGACAATTTGTTGCCAGCGCTCGCGCCAGGCGATGCCCTCGGCAATCCATTCCTCCACTTGCTTCTGCTTTCCACTGTCAATGCCGAGCAATCCCGAGATGCGGCGAATTTCACGTTGCTCTGCGGCTGACAGCTTGCGGTCTACCAAAGCAAAGTGATAAAGCTGCCGAATGACCGTTAATTTGGAGATCAAATCAAGCGGCAACATCTCATCGACAATCTCTTCCGGCGATTTCGGATTATCCAAATCATCCATCAGCACCTGACGTTCACGCAGGGTAAAATGCTCGTTGTTCATCGTCTGGGTGATGCTTGTCATTTCTTTCAGCCCCAGATACCCATTTGCATGACCTACGCAAATCATCAAACGGATGGAAGCAAATAGTAATTGTTTATCTTTAACGATTGTCGGCAACCATATCACTCTTTCTTAATATTATCCTACTACTATTATACGATGAAAAAAGAAAACGGTTGCAAAAAAATGTGTCGGAGTAGGAAACCCTTCACCTGTAGATGACGGGAAGGGTTTATGTTTCCTCTTGCTGGTGCGGGAGCTTTTGGATGAGAACACGCGTAATCCGGTAGTGATCCACCTCGATGACCTTGAATTCATATCCCTCCCGCTGCACGATGTTGCCAACCTTGGGAGGATGGTCAATTTGCATATAAATCCAGCCTGCCAACGTATCAACCTCAGTCGCTTCAAGCGTAATCCCCAGATAGTCGTTTACTTCCTCAAGCAGCATCCGTCCATCAAGCGACAAGCTGTCATCGGTCTTCTCGATCTCCGGACGCTCATCATCGAATTCATCCTGGATATCTCCCACGATTTCTTCCATGATGTCCTCAATCGTTACGAGTCCCGCAGTTCCGCCGTACTCATCGATAAGGATCGCCAACTGGCTGCGCTGCTTTTGCAGCATCGTCAGCAGCGTACTGATGGAAATGGTCTCGGGGACCGTCAAGACCGGACGCATGATCTTTTCGAGCTCCTCGCTTTTCTCATACAGGATCGAGGTCAGCAAATCCTTGATATGAAGCACACCGACGACATGGTCCTTGTCGCCATCGACAACCGGATAGCGGGTGAAGCTGCCAGTCTTGACGACAGTCACGTTCTCCTCAAATCGATCACGCAAATTCAAGACAACCATATCTGTGCGCGGCACCATAATTTCCCGTGCCATCGTTTCGGAAAAATCAAAGATATTATCTACCAGCATCAATTCCGTCTGGTCGATCAATCCGCTTTTGTGACTTTCGTTGACGAGGATGCGGATCTCTTCCTCCGTATGGGCCGCCTCCTGAATATGAGGAGAGATCCCGAACATGCCGAGTATTTTGGTCGCCGTCCAATTCAGAAACGCAATAAATGGATACATCAGCTTGTAAAACCACTGAATGGGGCGAGCAACATGCATCGACACCCATTCCGAACGCTGGATGGCCAATGATTTGGGAGCAAGCTCCCCCAATACGATATGAAGGAACGTAATAAAGGAAAACGCAATGATAACAGAAATCGTTTCCGTCCACATGCTGTTCAACCCAACGTATTCGAACAACGGTCGCAGAAAGTGGGCAACAGCCGGTTCCCCCAGCCAGCCCAAGCCTAAAGAAGCGAGCGTAATGCCCAGCTGGCATGCAGACAAATAGGCATCAAGGTTATGGATTAATCGCTCGACGTGAACGGCTTTTGTACTTCCTTCGGCAATCAGCTGGGTAATTCGCGATTCCCGTACCTTCACGACCGCGAATTCCGTTGCAACAAAAAAGCCGTTCAGAAAAACAAGCACCATAACAAAAAAGAGTCGCAGCACGCTGCTCCCCAGTTCTTCTGCCATCGCAACACTCCCCCTTCCTGCTGACAACTCGCTGTCTTTTCTGTAGGGGTAGTGTGTCCAGTTGCGTGGCGTCTTATCGACCGATTTCTTCATTTGAAAAGCCCTGCTGCGCTCACTCTAGACCGTGCAGGGCTGTTGTTTCCTATTCACTTGTAAAAGTAGATGAACTTCCTTCCAGCTTACTGATATGTGCCTTCCTTTCTGGTGAATGGTTTCGCCATGGTGGAAATGAAAAACGCCGATACGTTTTTACTGACGATCATACCGATGCTGTCCGGCTGCCCTCCCTTTCGCAAGATGTAAGCGAATTCAATCGCTGTATCGATATCGTACATCGTTTTCTGAATTTTGTAAATAAGGTTTCGACTGCTAGAAATCATATTTTTGTCGCAGCTTGTCATCCTTTTCTAGGCTCTTTTTTCGGGGGAAAACGCTTTTTCCCTCTCTTTGTCCAAAGCTTGGTTCTATGATACGATAAGGACTAGCAAAAGAATGAGGTGAACGAACGAATGTCCCACAATCCTCATTTACCGTTACTGGTCCAAAGCGACCGAACCGTACTCGCTGAGGTCCAGAACCCGCTGTTTACCCAGGCTACTCGATCAATTGCGGGATTTGCCGAGCTTGATAAAAGCCCGGACTACATCCATACGTACAAAATTACACCGCTCTCCCTGTGGAATGCAGCGGCAAGCGGCATGACAGCAGAGCATATACTGGAAGTGCTGCACGCCTACAGCAAATTTGCTGTCCCGCTTTCGCTGGTGGCGGAAATTCGCGAACAAATAAACCGGTACGGGTTGATTCGTCTGGAAAAGCTAGGCGAGCAGCTTGTGCTGGTAAGCCATGACCCGTTCATTTTGGCGCAACTGTTCCGCTATCCTTCACTTGAACGCCATGTGGACGAACGAAAAACCGATTGCTGCTACATCATTCATCCCCAGGCACGCGGTGAGATCAAGCAGGAACTCATCAGGCTGGGGTATCCCGTCTTGGATCTGGCCGGGTATACACCAGGCGAGAGCTTGCCCATTGCCTTGAACGATGCAATCTCCGGCAATCCCTCTTTTCAATTGCGTGATTATCAACTGGCGGCAATCAACAGCTTTTACGCGGAAGGAAGCGTCTTTGGAGGCAACGGTGTGCTGGTATTGCCCTGCGGCGCCGGCAAAACCGTCATTGGAATCGGATCGATTTGCAAGTTGCAGACTGCGACTTTGATTTTGACAACGAACACGACATCTGTCCGCCAGTGGATTGCAGAGTTGCGTGAGAAAACGAATCTCGATCCGTCGCTCATCGGGGAATATACCGGGGAGCGCAAAGATGTGCGGCCGATCACCGTAGCAACCTATCAGATGCTGACCTATCGAAATCCGGCAGAAGATGATTACCCGCATATGAAGCTATTTACCGACCATAATTTTGGCTTGGTCATCTACGACGAGGTGCATTTGCTTCCCGCGCCTGTCTTTCGCATGACGGCAGGCATCCAGACCAAACGCCGCCTCGGACTGACCGCTACGTTAGTCCGTGAAGACGGGCGCGAGACGGATGTTTTTTCGCTGGTCGGGCCGAAAAAATACGATATGCCCTGGCGTGAGCTGGAGGCTGCGGGCTGGATTGCCAAAGCGGAATGCCGTGAACTGCGCGTACCGCTTCCTCCCTTGTCACGTGAAGCCTATGCCCATGCCTCACCACAGCAAAAAGCTCGCATCGCAGCGGAAAATCCGTATAAGCTGGAAGTGATGAAGCGTTTGGTCGACCAGCATTCCACTGATCAGGTGCTGGTCATTGGGCAGTATCTTGACCAGCTGGAGCAGGCGGCCCGGACACTGGGGGCGCCACTCATTACCGGAAAAGTAAAGGAGCAGACGCGTCAAGCGCTCTATGAGAAGTTCAAGGCAGGGGAATTGCCCGTGCTCGTCGTGTCCAAGGTGGCCAATTTTGCCATCGATCTTCCGGACGCGAATGTGGCCATTCAGCTTTCCGGTACGTTTGGCTCCCGCCAGGAGGAGGCCCAGCGATTGGGAAGAATCTTGCGGCCCAAACCTTCGCAAAACCAAGCCTATTTTTATACATTGGTGACGAGAGACTCTCGCGACCTGGACTTCGCACGACATCGGCAGCTGTTTCTCGTGGAACAAGGCTACCACTACGAAATTTTTGATACAGAATGAAACATTCAAAAACCTATCACGTCACATAAAGGGAAGGGAGGCTGGCAGGTCGATGCAAACCGACAGTGACATCATTCAGCGGATTTTGCAAGGCGATACTGAAGCTTACCGGGAAATCATTCAGCGTTACCAGCACATGATTTTCGTGTTTATCTATAAAATGGTAAACAATCATTCCGATGCGGAGGACCTAACCCAAGAGGTGTTTGTCAAAGCGTATGAAAAGCTGTCCTCCTATCGTGGAGATAGCCAATTTTCTACCTGGCTGCACACCTTGGCCCGCAACCGTACGATCGATTTTTTACGCAGGCGCAAATTTCACGATTCCGACGAGCAGCTTGCCTACGTCCCTTCACAGGTACGCAACGAATCGCCACAGGAGTCGCTGATGGTAAAAGAACGTCTGCGCGAGATCGAAACGGCCTTTGCCAAACTGTCCGACTCTTATCGCGAAGTCATCGTACTGCGCTGCACGCATGAATATCCGTTCGACAAAATCGCCTCTTTACTCGGCGTGGCCGAATCCACGGCTCGCGTCCGATACCTTCGCGCTCGCCAGGAACTAGCGAAATACTTACATCATACGGAAGGAGGGCTCGTTCATGAATTGCCAGGAATTTAGAAGCAAGTGGAACCATTCTGCTGACGATGCTGTTTTCACGCACATTGAAACGTGCGATGATTGCCTGAACTGGATCGAAAAATCGGCAAATACAGTAGAGGAGGCGATGTTCTTGAAAGAGTACCCCACGCCCTCCGTCGAGCTGGAAGAACGCATTATGCAAGCCATTTACGCGACCGCTTCACACAACGTTCCACTTACCGCTACCGCTCTGCCAGCCAGTGGGGATCTCCTTTCGGAAAAGCCAAACAAGCGCCGGTTTTTCATCCCGACATGGGTCGCAGCAGCGGGGATCCTGATCGCTGTCGGATTGATTGGCGGTCCGATGCTGACCGGAAGCCATTCG
>JBLNEJ010000595.1:0-3644 GCA_050262535.1 Clostridia bacterium | reverse complement strand
CGCGATTTGCTGTTCGCGTTTTGTTAACAGCGACAATGGCTCCGCTTCTTTGCTCTCCTGTTGTACTGATTTTTGATCGGAAGCTGGATCAACCGGCAAGCCAAGTCTCGAAATCATTTTGGTTACATATTCGTGCAGCTTTTCTCCCCTGTTGTCGATGACGTAGTAGGGTGTAGCGGTTTTCTCATCGTAATCGGTGTGGAACACATCTTTCGTTTCCTCACAGCCGATGCTGAGATGAATATCCCGGAAGATGGGATGAGCCGGAGGAGCAGCGACGATGTACCCTCCTGACAGCACATAGGAAATAAAAAGAAGGCCGGCATTTGCCCGAAGCGTCTCGTCTTCAAACGATGGAACGTCAATCGATTTCACGAACCAGCCTGCTTGCGAATAACGCGGGACACGCAGCTCTTCTAATTTGGATGCAGGAAGACTTCGAAAATAGGAGGAGGACAGAGGGTGCTCCAGCAAGTACCCAAGCGTATGGGCATTGATTGGAATCACGACTCCCAGTCCGACAACCTGCCCCCGCGGATCACGATACAGCTTGACGATATTTTGATCCAGCTCATACAGCTCACGCAAATGAATGTGCTTGATTGTAAGCAAGCTTTGCTCTGCCGTAATCAGGTATTCGTACCGCTTTGTGTCGGGTGTTTGGAAAACGACTTTCGCATCCTTTGCATTCATCCTCCGCTGGTTCAAATAGTGCTCGGCATAATGTATTTTGTATAAAACCCGCGGCTCTAACACATGCTGTTAAACCGACTGGTAGAAAAAGGACCGGACCAAATTGTTGCCAATGTAATAAAACCATTCGCTTCGTTCCCAATCGACAGTAGAATTGGCGTTCTTGTCATCCATGATTTTGTGATAATGAAAAAGAACACAACGGCTCGACAGCTCGTTGTAACGGGATGGCATGCGCTGTCTCATGTCATTCGCGATGGTTGCCCGGATCAAATCATGCAAAATCCATCCACGCTTGACCCGTCTTACAAACGACAAGGAAATCAGTGCGGTAAAATCTTCAGTTGATACGTCCCGATCCAATACATAGGAGAGGATTTCCTGATTGAAATGCCGCAAAACAGCCGCTGCCTCCAACAGCTCCCGTACTCGCTTGTTCGAAACCTCCCGCAGCCACATGGAGACAACTGTCGAGAACAGGTCGTCTTCCTCGATGATCTGGAGTTGCTCCACAAGAGATACAGCCAGCGATAGAGTAAGCGGATGTCCCTTCGTTTTGATCCATACATCATAAATGGTGCGCTCGTCGTTGATCGAGCACTTCGACACATACTCCTTCACGGATTCAAAATCGAGATCGGCCAAGGGCATTCGGAGAATCAGTTGCCTCCATGCGGGAGACGTTCGCCAAAGCCCTTGCAGCGGAAAGCGGCCTGCAATGACGATGAGAATGTTCACGTTCAAACGGCGGAAAAACTGCTCCCGGAGCCAATGCTCCAAATCTCCCATCTCTTCATAGGTGTCAAATGCGAGTATAATCTTTTGCTTTTGGCTCGCTTCATTCAGTGCATTCAGGCATGAAGTCGAGAGGTCATCTTCCATTGGCAAATCGTTGCCAAGCAATCCATACAGATGCTTGCACAACGCTTCGCTCGTATGAATAAAGTCGCGGGCATCGATGTGCAGATACATGCACGAGTGCGATATGGCAATACGTCGTATCTCATCTAGCAGGTAGCTTTTTCCGACGCCGCCTGTTCCGTATATGTTCACGATCTTTTCCTTCCGGTGATTCGTGCTGATCAGTTCACGAATCAGCGCAATTTCTTTGCAGCGCCCTACCAGAAACCGCTGTTCGGTTTCTTCAATCTCAGCTTTTAACAAGGGATGGTAGCCTTCTGTGCTTTGCTGGTTTCCATCTCTTCGGCGATCCATAATGACCTCCTAACCATGTCTTCAAAAAGATACGCAGAGTGTATCACGGTATGAGATACGTTCGGTACTACACGAAAGTATAGTTTTTCCTATGGGATTGGCCTTGGCGGTGTTCGAAAATAAAAATCGGCTGTCATTTGCTCTCCCGCAATGACAGCCGGTTTTTCAACATGTTTTCTTTCCCCGTGCTCGCACTCTTACATAAAGCGGCGGTTCCTTTGCCAATAATACTCAAGATTAATCATCAAAAGGAGGAAACAGATATGCAGCTAGGAATTCATGAAGCTTGTGAACTGAATGAACTGCTCATGAGTTGTACCAACTCGATCAATTCCATGGCTTTGTTTATCAATCAGGCCCAGGACCCGGAATTGCGTGATATGATCAAGCGCCATTTCTCCGTTCACGTCCAGGATTACAATATGAAAGTGGAGTTTGCCACACAGCCGAACGGCTCCCAGGATCAACTGAACGTTCCTCCCCTTTCAGGATTATCCGTCAATCCGCCCGCTCCCAACCAGCCTGTTCAACCACAGGTCAAGGTAAGCCAGCTTGATGATCGGGCGATTGCGACCTCCTACCTGTTAACCCTGAAACGCGCAGGCAGAGAATATGCTTGGGCCGCTTTTGAATGCACCGTTCCCCACCTGCGTTCTTTCCTGGAGGATGCATTCAGAATGTGCTCTCACCAATCCTTTGAGGTATGGTCCTATATGGTTCGAAAAGGGTGGTACCCGGCGATTCCTGCTCCATCGGAAGCGATGAATGCGATGGGGCACATTTATCAAAAAGTGCAGACCCACGAACCGATGGCGGTTTATAGCTGAAGATTTCAGGCATAGTCCCCACTTCAGAAATGGAGTGGTTTTTTCTTTGTCATGAAGTTCCTTTCATGATAACCTCGAACTGTAGACACTACCGCGATGGTAGGAATCCCGCTTGCTGATGTTCAGCGAGACCAGAATTGAGGAGAGCAATGAGCAACAATTCCTTTTTACGAAATGTAAAACAGCTTGTACAAATGCATGCAGAGGGACAGCTCGGAGGGGAAGTAATGCCTGAGGATGCCCTGATTGGGATTGTCCCAACGAGCGAGTTGCCAAACGTGTTAACGCTTGGGATGTCATTAAATTACCAAAGAAATTCGTATACACTTTGGCAGTCTGTCGCACAGGCTTATCGAGATGAACGGTCTCGATGGATTTTCCACCCACAATCCGTCTCCGAAAGCGGCCTGCACGACCTTCGCCAAGTGTTGCTGCATCACCGCGTTGCGTTGCAGCCTAATCGTCACCCGGAAATCTGGCATCGCGTTTCGAACGGGATCGCCCACTCTTCTCCCCAAGGTGACGTCTTAAGCTTGATTGAATCCGCACAATTTGACATCGCAACCTTAAAACAAGTCATGCAAGGCAGGCGGAAATCGGAATTTCCGTATCTGTCGGGACCAAAAATCTTCAATTACTGGTTGTATATCATGGAGACCTATGCAGGAATTCACTGGGATTCTCGCGAGCTAATCACAATCGCTCCTGACACGCACATTTTAAAAGCGACGGTAAAATTAGGTCTCTGCTCTTCAGCAGTATTACAGGGAACCGCAGACGACAGGCAAGCGGTAGCGGAAGCATGGGAAACAGCACTGGCTGGGAGTGGATTGGCACCGATCGATGTGCATACACCCCTTTGGCTCTGGAGTCGAGCTGGTTTCCCACACCTTTCAGATAGTCATTAAG
>JBLNEJ010000594.1:0-12122 GCA_050262535.1 Clostridia bacterium | reverse complement strand
GTTCAGGTAATTGGACTGCAGGCGATCTGGGTTGTTGTCATATTGATCCCGATCACGCTGCTGTGGCAGCAGGCACGCCGCAAGCTGATCGTGCAGGGAGGGTGAAGAAGCGATGACATCGATTTTGTCCGTTGTGCGTCTGTTTGCCGACTATTTGGGGCAATATTTCAAAACAAGGCTGGCGTATCGCGCCGATTTCTTCGGTGAGCTGGTATCCAATCTGATTTTTGAACTGATTAATCTTGTGTTTATCCTTGTTGTCTTTACGCATGTGCCGACCTTAAAGGAATGGACGCTGTACGAAATTATTTTCATTTACGGGTTCTTTTTGGTCCCGTATGCGATCTTCAGCATGTTCTTCGGCTTCTGGGATTTCAACGAGCGCTACATTATCCGTGGGGAAATGGACCGGATTTTGACCCGTCCCGTACACAATCTGGCGCAAGTCTGTCTGGAGTCGATTTCGCCCGACCGCATCTTTGGCGTCATCAGCGGGCTGATTATTATGGGTTATGCTGCGTTCCAGCTGAAGCTGACGTTTGCTTGGTATGATCTATTTATCTTTATCGGGCTGGTGATCAGCAGTGTGCTGATCTATGCCGGGGTGTATACGGCGATCGCTGCGGTGAGCTTTTTTTCCGATTCGCGCACAGGCATTGCGCCGATGATCTGGAACATGCAGAACTATGGCCGTTATCCGGTCGAGATTTACAACAAGCTGATCGGCTTTTTCCTGACCTGGCTGCTGCCGTTTGCCTTTGTTGGCTTTTATCCGTCCGCTTACTTTTTGAAAAAGACGCAATGGTATGCCTACACCATGCTGACACCGCTGATGGGCGTGATCTTTTTTGCCATCGGCTTGGCTGTCTGGAAGTACGGCGTGAAGAAATACCAGGGTGCAGGATCGTAATAGGTATTGTCAATTTGGAATCGCGACGTATATAATGAAATTCATAATAACTTCACATTCCTTCGGGGCAGGGTGAAATTCCCGACCGGCGGTGATCGCGCTCATGCGTGTAAGCCCGCGAGCCCCTTGATACCGTACTGGTTGAGAGGGTGCAGGATTCGGTGTGATTCCGAAGCCGACAGTACAGTCTGGATGGGAGAAGGATGACGACAGTACGTTTGCACACGTGCTTGTTTCATTGTGGCAAATGACTGGGTGTACAGAGGAGCTGTTGCGGGAATAGCACCTCTTGTTTGCCTATCTCATTTTCACAAAAAGGAACGAAATCGCCCCCGAAGATGCTATTCAGCGCTTCGGGGTTTTGTTTTTTCGCTCGGGCAGGCCGTGTCACGAAGCTGTTGCCATTCCTCAAGAAGGGTGAATAGAAAGAGGAGATGGAACAGATGCAAAAAAATGAATTGTCCCTGAATCAGCCAACGCAGATGAAACGGCTGGTGGCGATTCCGCTGATGGCGGCGGTTGCCTTCATTCTGCAAGCTTTGGAAATCCCGCTTCCGATTTTTCCGACGTTTCTCAAGCTTGATTTCAGTACGCTGCCTGGCTTGTTTGCAGGACTGGCGTTCGGCCCGGTCGCAGGGGTGCTAGTGGAGCTGCTGAAAAACGGTCTTCACCTGCTGTTGAAAAACACCGATGGATTACTCGTCGGCGAGTTGGCCAACTTTATCGCAGGCTCGTGCTTCATTTACATGGCGGTGCTCATGCAGCGATTGCGCCAGGGGCGTGCCGGTCTGGCGATCGGTTTTGCGCTTGGTACGGTGCTGATGACGTTGTTCATGTCGGTCGCCAATTACTTCGTGCTGCTGCCTGCCTATGCGATTCTGTTTCAAATGCCTCTCGAGAATCTTCTGCAAATGTTTAACGCTGACAGCATGTGGTCGTTGATCATATATGGAATTGCGCCGTTTAACCTGGTGAAAGGGATCATCGTGTCGGTGGTTGCCTATGTGATTTATGTGAAAATGGAGCCACGGCTTAAACAGTTTATGTCATAAGCGCCAAATCAAGCAAAAAAGACTGCCATCGTGCAGTCTTTTTTGCTTGAGTGAACGAACCCGCCGCCAAAAGCAGAGGCTCTGGACCGCCAGTTCTAAACTCGCCTCAGAATGTAAAAAATCGGCAGAGATGCAAAGGCAGTTACATACATGAAAGCCGACCGCTACCTGTCTACGCCGCCGAACATGACATTCCAAACAACGTCTCCGGTCATGTGAACAATGATGACGGTCATTCGCGGATCGTTTGGATTGCGAAAAATCAAACTGTGCGTGTACG
Source organism: Clostridia bacterium (assembly GCA_050262535.1). Classification (GTDB taxonomy): domain Bacteria; phylum Bacillota; class Bacilli; order Brevibacillales; family Brevibacillaceae; genus Brevibacillus_D. The sequence continues at coordinate 9,880 of JBLNEJ010000594.1, read as the reverse complement.
GTGGGTTCGGGTTTTCAGGGGAGGTCACTTGATATTTATCGACATTTGTTACCTGGTAGTCTTTCATTTGGTCACCGTAAAGCTGGTGCAGGAATGCTTGACCTTTTTCTTTCATCTCCGCGTCTGAAAGAATAATTGATGGATCAGCGGGGTGACGGAAGGTTTGCAGAATTTCCCGAATTTCTCCGTTAATGCCATCTACAGTAAGCTGCAAGTAAACCTTCCCGTCTAAAGCAAAAGCTGCATGATAATCGTCACGGACAATTCCTTTTCGTGCGGGCATTTGAATCCTCGCTGTGTTTTCCAATGTACAATCTTTCACTTCCGGATAGAGCGTGTAGATTTTATCGATAGCCTGCTTCACAATCGGGTTGGATAAAAATTCATCCGCAGCAAGGGGAGTGATCTTTGATGGACGTTCCGCTGTTCTGGCAGGTTCAGGCGTTGTCTGAACCTCGACAGGATGCGGGCGGATGGATTGCCAGAAAAAAAGAAGGAGCAGGCAGGAGGCCGTTGCATACAGAATACGAATATACACTTTTTTTCGTGTTGGTTTACGTTTGTGGTGCCGGATGTTACGTGCCATCTCCTGGGTAAACTCCAGACCTTCGAGAATCGTCTCGTTCTCTGAATAAACATATTCCTTCAGTTTTCTTTCCAGCTTCATTCGTATCCCTCCTTCTCCAAGATCCTCTTTAATTTTTTTCTGGCGAGGTAGAGCTTGTTGCGGACATTGCCATTTGAAATCCTGAGAATTTCTGCAATTTCTTCGATACTGAGATCCTGGTAGTAATGCAGAGCGATCATTTGCCGGTAGGAAACGGGCAATTGCAGGATATACCGGGTAAACTCCTCCCGATCCAAATGATCCAGCTTTTTCTCCGAAGTTACCTTCGAGTGGGTGTCGGCCAGCAGATGCACTTTCTCTGAAGCAAAAATATTGCGAAACACCCAGGAGCGAAGCTGTTTTTTCGCTTCATTGACGGCAATGCGATAGATCCATGTCTTGATGTCACTCTCTCCCCGAAAACGCTCGAGATTGAGGTACACCTTGATAAAGACATCTTGAGTGACATCTTCAGCCAGGCTTTGATCTTTTACAAACAGATAGACCAGGTGCAGCACTTTTCTGCCGTAGGTTTGCATCAGTTGTTCCATTCGCGCTTCTTTTGTGACTTCCAGGATGGTGCTATCCTTTTCAGGCGACTTCTCATTTATACTTACAGTGGTTTTCCACAGTTTTTTGGATTTTACGACACACAGCCCCTTGTCTCCATTTTGGTTTTTTTCCCTCTATTCTTGATCCACCTGAGCGGTGTTTTGTCACAGCGGATGCGAAAAAAATTATTTTTTTGCTGCCTGTGACAAAGTGTCTGTGCAATCGATCTAAAGCATGTCATCACACATGTTCAAAAGGAGAGAATTGAGATGAAAAAAAACACACTCCCGGCAGTATTCCTCGCGATCGGTCTGCTTGCAACCTCCCCTGTATATGCTGAGCAACAAATGGCGGTACATCAGTCAAAGCCATCCAACGCAGAGCTCATCGTCCCCAAGGTTTCACGATATACAGCTGCCGAGTTCTTGCAGCAAAAAGGAGTAAAAGCAGCACTTGAAAAAATCTACAGTCTCTATCCGGAAACAAAATCATATAAACTGGAATTTCCGATGAAATCGCCATATGTGTATTTTGACGAGAAGCGTCAACGCAAGGAGTTTTTTTACTATTCGGCAACCCTTACCTCAAGCAAGCCGATAAAGGATAAGAGCGGCAAGCTTTTTTATCCGGGGCTGAGTTTTACCGTCGATGCGGAAACAGGAGTGTTACGAGGGATCAACCAGTATCTGCAAAAGACGACCAAGCCGTTGGCGAATCTTTCCGATGAGCAAGTGAAGCAAAAGGGGAGCGACTTTCTGAATAAGCTTTTTGGTGATCAAATGAAAGGCTATGCAGCCGAGCAGGTGATCAAGCAAACAATCACCATTGATAAGTATACGATGAATCACTATCAATTGGTTATGTGCAGACCGTCAGACCCAAACGCGCTCGCGATTTACGTCAGCTTTGAAGGAGATATGATCACGGGTGCAATGTGGAGGCCATACTATAAGCTAGGTAAGTAGCTTGCCTGGATAACCGGTTGTGTGTCTTTAGGTGACATTTTATCGTGGTTGAAATCAAAAGAAAATGAAGGGTCAGCATATGCTGCCCTTCTTTCGGTCATCGGTCGTTATTTCAACTGTTGTGCAATGGCGAGTAGGTCTTCCTTGGAAACAGAGGGAGCAACCGATGTCAGCGTGTAAAGTAACTTCGTCCCATCGATGTAAAATTCAATACGTTTAAACTCATTTTCACCCGGTGATTTTTGCACAAAGTATAGTGCGTCGACGTTCCGAACTTTCACTTTCTCAACGATGTCATCTGGACCCGCTTCTGAGCTCACGTATTTCATGTTCTCAAAATTATCGATAGCAAGGGTGATTTTGCCTTTGCTGCCCTCATAGGTTGCACCCAAACGTTGGATGAATGGATCAACCTTCAATTCCTTGATGACGACATCCTGCTTGGTCTGCTCGGCTTCCTTGTAAAGCGCTTCTTTGTCATAATCCGTGATCATCAAATGTTCGACAAAGCCGCTTTTAAACAAGTAGCCGCCGGCAAGCTCAGATGGATAGGTAAACAGATTGCCTGCTTCTTTTTGGAGCACGGTGCGATCTTCCGAGGTGATCGGTTTTTGCAGCAAGGACACTTTTTTATTCGGATTATCGGTTGCAACGTAAACAACTACGGCTGTATTCGGCTTCAAGCTTTCACGAACTTTATTGATTTTTTCCATATATGTTTTGCGGTGATCCAAAACAGGCTCATTCTCGGTTTTGTTAATTTGGACGACAACCTCGCCTTTATCATTCTTCAATTCAAAAATTTTAATTGCTCCATACGCGGATGTGACACCGAATACAAGGCAAGCTGCAACGATCAACATGACTTTCTTTTTCACACGAACACTCTCCCTTTGGATTTGATTATTTCGAATGGTAGTCATGACTTGCTTTCTGACATCGATTTGCGGAACCGATACTTGTTTGATGGCTTCTTCTATATCAGTGGATTGCTCGAATGGACTCATCGATTTTCCCTCCTTTCTGTTTATGGTAGTGGAGCTTGCATCTTTTAATGGCCCGTTCGTATTGTTTCCGCAAGGCGGCAGGTTTCTTGTTGAGCATCTGTGAAAGCTCTTCATATCCTTTTTCCTCAAGCACCCGTAGCAGGATCAGGTTTCGGTCATCGGTGGAAAGGGTTGAGAGCGCTTTATGGAGAGGATCGCTTATGTACTCCTCGTCGACTGAAGAGGCTGTGTTGTCCTGACTTTGGTCGTGCATTCCCCACTTCAAAAAAGGGACAAATCGATAGAGCCTTTTTCTGTGTAAGGCATTCAGGCAATGATGATAGGCAATTTTGTAGACCCAGGCTGAAAAAGAAAGGGATTGCGTGTACTTGTCGATATTTTCATACGCTTTGATCAAAACCTCTTGTACAGCATCCTCAGCTTCCTGCCATTGTCCGAGCATATGATAGCAGTAGGTAAAAATCGGCTGCTGTAAAGCTTCGATAATCAATTCGAACTGATCCAAGGATCCGTTCTTGACTTCTTCTACGATTCGCTCAAGCTGTTCTTTATCCAAAATGGTCACCTCCTTTGAATAGTAAAACAAACGGGAAGCCCATTTTGTGACAGGACACCCTTTTTTTCTTTACAACGAAAATTTCCACCAAATTAAAATTAATAAATAGAAATAAATTATAATTGAACTTTTTGCATCCTCCCAAGTAAGATAGAAAGACGAGCGTGGAATGACACAACAAGAAGGAGCAACAAGAGGATGGACACGTTTACGGAGATTATCGGCAGCATCAGTGATTTTGTTTGGGGACCACCGCTATTGGTGCTTCTGGTCGGCACGGGGATTTATTTATCAATTCGTCTCAAGTTTTTGCAATTTTCCCAGCTGCCTTACGCATTGAAGCTCGCGTTTTCCAAGCACCAGGACAAGTCCTCTGACGGTGACATCTCGCATTTTCAATCGTTGATGACCGCGCTTGCGGCTACGATCGGAACCGGGAATATTGCCGGTGTGGCAACGGCGGTTGTATCCGGGGGACCGGGTGCTGTTTTCTGGATGTGGGTGACCGCCATTTTCGGGATGGCGACGAAGTATGCCGAAGCGATTCTGGCCGTAAAATATCGTACCACCGGCAGACATGGAGAAATGGCCGGGGGACCGATGTATTACATTGAAAAAGGGCTGGGCTGGAAGTGGCTGGCCGTCTTGTTCGCGATTTTTGGCTCGATTGCCGCATTCGGAATTGGCAGCTCGGTTCAGTCCAATTCGGTTGCCGAATCGGTCAAAGCCAGCTTTGGGGTGAATCCATGGATTACCGGGATTGTGCTGACAGTTATTACCGGGCTGGTCATCCTGGGCGGAATCAAAAGCATCGGGAAGGTGTCCAGCTATCTGGTGCCGTTTATGGCTCTGTTTTATGTATTGGGTGGCCTGATTATCATGATCCTGCATATCGATTTGATCCCGGCCGCGTTTGGGCTCATTTTCCAGGATGCGTTCACAGGGCAAGCGATGGCTGGCGGTGCAATCGGTGCGGTCATTCGCTACGGTGTCGCCCGGGGGGTCTTCTCCAATGAAGCGGGCATGGGCTCGGCGCCGATTGCTGCAGCAGCGGCCATTACCGATTATCCGGGGCGTCAAGCGTTGGTATCGATGACAGGAACCTTCATCGATACAATTGTTGTTTGTTCGATTACCGGTGTCAGTCTGGTCATGGGTGGGCTGTATGCGAACAGTGACTTGACGGGGGCGGCGTTGACGACCGAAACGTTTAATGCGCTGCTGCCGGGACCAGGCGGCTGGATTGTGACGATTGGCTTGATCTTTTTTGCATACTCGACCGTGCTTGGTTGGTCGTACTATGGCGAGAAATGCTTTGAATATTTGTTTGGCGACCGATCAATCAAATATTATCGGATTGTGTATACCTTGTCGGTTCTGGCTGGGGCCGTGCTGAATTTGGGGCTTGTCTGGTCGATTGCCGATATTTTCAACGGGTTGATGGCGGTGCCGAACCTGATCGGGCTCTTGCTGCTGTCCGGTGTGGTTGTGTCCGAAACGCATCGATTCCGTCAAGCAAGAAAGCAAGAGAGCGCACAAATGTAACGAAAGAGGGGACGGTCAGTATTGCTGCCGTGCCCCTCTTTTTTATTGATTACATTTGCAGCACCCATTTGGTGAAGGAGGACGGATCAGTAATGGTGTGATCAGGCTGCGGGGTGAATCCCCCTGTTTTTTGTGAGACACTGAGCCAGTTCACGCCAATGGAAGTGATGTTGGCGGCCCTGGCTGCCACAATGTCAGCGTCACTATCCCCGACATACATCGTTTTGCGCGGATCGGCTTGAAAATACGCCATCGCCCGCAAGATTCCTTCCGGATGCGGTTTGTAGTTTTGCATCTCATCTCCGGTAATCACAATCGGAAAAAAAGGCTCAAGACCCAGCAAGCGAATGGAAATGTCGGCGCTGCCCCGTCCCTTTCCTGTTACGATGCCCATCTGGATTCCGGCATCATGGAAGGAACGCAGCATGTCGGCAATCCTTGGATCGGTTGGGTAAGCTGCATGCATTTGCTCATAAACCTGATAAAAATAACGAATCGCGTCATCATGCAGATGTACGGGAATCTGTTTTTGCAAAATCGGAATTTCCGGTGGACCAAACAAGCGAATGATGTCGTCATTTTCGTAATGTTCTTGCAAAAAATGAAGGAACGTCGTGCGGAAGGAGTGGAAGATGATCGGCAATGTGTCGGCGATGGTTCCGTCGAAATCAAACAAAATGGTACGCATGATTACATGCAGCCTCCTTTTATTCGAGCTCCATACACAGGAAAAGCCACCTGCTAGCAGATGGCTTTTTTGGTTAACAACGATCAGTCGATATCTTCAAAGTGCTCGTCGTCGTGATCTTCAGTTGGCTCTGGTGGTGTGTACGGAAAAAGAATGTCGTAGAACTTGTACTTTCTGCGACCGTCGGCCGGCTTGAGCTCACGGTATTTCTTGATTAATGTGGATATCTCAAAAAGCAATTCCTTCCGTTCTTCCTTGGACAGGTTGAACTCGGTCATATTGTAACCGAAAGTATCCTTATACTCTTTGCGAACGTCTACGTCACTTGCGATAAAATGATTCATCGTCCGCATCAAATCGCTTTCGGTTGTGCGGATTGGGGTAAAAATCACATCGCTCAACTGATGTGCATTCTCTTCAATCATGACCTGCAGCTTGACTGTGATGAGTTTGGCAACCGGTTGATAGTACTTTTCTACAATGGAGCCCTTCACTCGTGTATCTACTTGCTCCAATAAGCCTACTCGAACCAGTTCCTTCACATGGTAATGCAGGCGTGCTGCATTTTCACCAAGTTCAGTTGCAATCTGCTTTGCTGTGCGCGGCTCCAAATCTTCAAACAGTTCCAGGATTTTGACGCGTTCTGGGATTGCGAGCGATTTCAGGGCCTCGGGGTCTGTTACGTCGTAAAATTCTCTCATGGGTAATTGTTCACCGTCCAGCTTCTATATATAAACGTATATAAAAAAGTCACTTAATCAAATTTTATCGATCCTGCCATCAATCAATTCTAGCGTTTTCCTGAGCAAATCGCAACTTCATTCCGCCAAGAAAGATGAAGTTTATGATTCCCTTATGCTAAAATGGATTCAAAACGATTGATAAGGAAGGGATTTCCATGATTGCAGTCGGACATACAGCGCCATCTTTTACACTACAAGCGAACAACAACCAGACCATTTCACTCTCCGATTATCGCGGGAAGTATGTCGTGCTCTACTTTTATCCGAAGGACATGACGCCAGGGTGTACGACTGAGGCATGTGATTTCCGCGATTATCATGGGGATTTCGCCAAGCTGGATACGGTCGTTCTGGGCATTAGTCCTGACGATGTCAAATCGCATGACAAGTTTATCGCCAAACACGAGCTGCCCTTTCCGCTTCTGGCCGACACGGATCACAAGGTTGCGGAAGAGTACGGCGTCTGGGTGTTGAAAAAAATGTATGGAAGAGAGTATATGGGGATCGAGCGAACCACGTTTGTCATTGATCTGCAAGGGAACATTGCCAAGGTGTGGCCAAAGGTAAAGGTGAAAGAGCACGTACAAGAGGTGCTTGGATTTATTCGCGAACAAAAATAGGAACCTGATGCAAGGGAAAGGGGAATCTCCATGAGCATACCAATGGATTATATGATTGAATCATTCACCACGCTGGCAAATATACCGAGCCCGACAGGAAACGCTGCGCCAGCAATCGCCTGGGTGGAAGAAGAGATGCAAAAGCTGGGGCTATCCGTAAAGCGGACCAACAAAGGAGCGATCATCGCTACGCTGCAGGGGCAAAACAACGACCGGCATCGGCTGGTTGCGGCCCACGTCGATACGTTGGGTGCAATGGTCAAAGAGATCAAGGCAAATGGCAGAATTCGCCTGACCAATATCGGCGGATATGCCTGGAATACGGTTGAAGGTGAATATTGCCTGATTGAATCGGCGATTAACGGTCGCCGTTTCACCGGAACTGTCGTGATGGTCAAGTCGTCGGTTCACGTACATAGCAGCGAGGTTGGCAAAACGGAGCGGACGGAGAGCATGATGGAGGTGCGCCTCGACGAAAAGGTCAAGTCCAAGCAGGATGTGCTGGACCTTGGTATCCGTGTAGGTGATTTCGTTTCGTTTGACCCGCGTGTCACGGTTACGGAGAGCGGCTTCATCAAATCACGCCATTTGGATGACAAGGCAAGCGTCGCGATTATTTTGGGACTGCTTCGCCAATTGAAGGAAAATGGCAGCACCTTGCCGTTTACGACGCATTTTTATATCGCCAATAATGAAGAGATCGGCTATGGGGCCAACTCGAATATTCCGGAGCAGACCGTGGAATATTTGGCCATCGATATGGGCGCGATCGGTGAAGGGCAGACAACGGACGAATATTGTGTCTCGATTTGCGCCAAGGACTCCTCGGGACCGTATCATTACGGACTGCGCAAGCATCTCGTCCAACTCGCAGATCAATTGGGGCTGAATTATCAGGTCGACATTTATCCGAGCTATGGCTCTGATGCCAGTGCAGCCCTGCGTGCCGGCCACGATATCGTTCACGGTCTGATCGGGCCGGGTGTGGATGCGTCTCATTCGTTTGAGCGAACACATCGCGATTCGTTTGAAAATACATTCAGGCTGGCTCTCGCCTATTTGCAGCACGGCGAGCTGATGGCCTAAGCGGATGAAAGGGCGTTTGAGTGCGTGAACAACATGTATCGCTGGGCCGAATACTATGATAGTACCCAAAGGGGCGTTGCGGGCGACATTCCATTTTACGTGGAAATGGCACGCAAATACGGCGGCGAGGTGCTTGATCTTGCCTGTGGAACAGGACGGGTTAGCATCCCACTGGCCGAGGCCGGTCTTTCTGTGACAGGAATGGATTTGTCGAGTGAGATGCTGGAGCGTGGCAAGCAAAAGGCGGAGGCTGCCGGTCTTACGGAGCAGATTGCCTTCGTGCAGGGAGACATGCGCCAGTTTGAGCTGGGTAAAACATTCCAAGTCATCATGATTCCGTTCCGCTCCTTTCTGCATTTGCTGCACATTCATGAGCAGATGAAAGCGCTCAGCTGCATTCGCCGCCATTTGAAGCCGGGCGGCAAGCTCGTGATGAACGTGTTTATCCCGAAAATCGAGCATCTATATGAAGAAAGTGAAAAAATGTCGCTCAGGAGCATCTATCCGCTGGAAACCGGGGAGCAGATTGCCATGTGGGACTATACGCGCTACGACCATTTCCAGCAATGGTCAGAGGTCACGCGGACGTATGAACGGATCAGTGCAGAAGGAATCGTGACGGAAAAAGTGGTGGGACGCTTCACGCTTCGCTACATTTTCCCGGCGGAGCTGCATCATCTGCTGCGCCTGAACGGATTCAAGGTCGTGGAGCGGTACGGCTCGTTTGACAGGGCGCCGTTCGACGCCAAGAGCACCGAGCTGATTTTGGTTGCGGAATAAAGGGGAAAAGGGGGCCTGGTGATGAAGATTTACACGAAATCGGGGGACAAAGGGGAAACATCGCTTGTGTACGGGACGCGGGTACCGAAGTATGACGATCGTGTCGAAGCGTACGGCACCTGCGATGAAGCGAACTCCATGATCGGGTTGGCGGTAGCCCAGCTGCCGCAAGAGCAGGATTGGAGCCAGCTGCACAAAATGTTTCATGTGATCCAGACGAAGCTGTTTCACATCGGTGCCGAATTGGCAACACCCGCAGGCAAGAAGGTCGGCTGGCCGATCCAGGAAGAGGACGTCCTGACACTGGAGCATCAGATTGATGAGCTGGATACCCAATTGCCGACTTTGACCACCTTCGTTTTGCCAGGGGGACATCCTGCCGCAGCGGCGCTTCACGTCGCACGAACGATCGTCAGAAGAGCGGAGCGCAAGGCGGTGCAGATTTCCACTGTAGAGGAAGTGAATCCGGTTGTCGTCAAATATTTGAACCGGTTGTCCGATTTCTTGTTTGTCGCTGCCCGGTTCGTGAACAAACAGACCAATCGGGTGGAACCGAACCTGCACGAATAGAATATGTTGGAAGGGGCGGGCGCTTGGGCCCGCTTTTTCTGTGGCGTGCTATAATGGAGCCAACAGATGATGAGGGAGAGTATAGAACGGTATGGCGAAACTGACGATGAAACGATTTCTGCAAACATTGGCGGAGATGTTCCCTGACGCCCATTGCGAAT
>JBLNEJ010000593.1:0-6584 GCA_050262535.1 Clostridia bacterium | reverse complement strand
GAGTGAACGAGACTCGATTACGCCGGCACTTTCCAGTTTTCTCAGCGCGTTTACGATGACGGAACGAGTAATGCCCACGCGATCTGCGATTTTGGATGCAACCAACAGGCCTTCTCTTCCTTCCAACTCATCAAAAATGTGCTCAACTGCCTCCAATTCGCTGTAGGACAGGGAACCGATCGCCATTTGAACAACCGCTTTGCTGCGTGCTTCTTCTTCAATCGCTTCAGCACGCTCGCGCAAAATTTCCATACCTACTACCGTCGCACCGACTTCAGCAAGAATCAGATCGTCCTCGACAAAGTTTTGGTTAAAGCGGGCGAGAATCAACGTACCCAAACGATCTCCACCGCCGATAATCGGAACGATGGTGGTCAAACCGGAACGGAAAACCTCTTTCATTTCCACCGGGAACGCTGTGTACGGGCTGTCTACATCTAGATTCGCCGAGGTTTCTTCCACTTTCAAAAGAGAGCTGTTGTACTCTTCAGGGAAACGTCGCTCATCCAGCATCTTGCGAATCCGTTCGTTATCGATCTCTTGAGCGATCGAATAACCAAGCAGCTTCCCTTTGCGGCTCAGAACATAAATATTGGCGTTAATGACATCGCACAGTACTTGGGACATTTCGTTGAAGTTAACCGCATGACCTGCAGATTTTTGCAACATCCGATTGATTCTTCTTGTTTTAGAAAGCAAATCCATTTTGGGGTCCTCCTGATTATCACGTTTACTCGTCTTTGTTTTATAAAATGTATTGACTCAAATCTCGGTTTCTCACAATGCTTGCAAGCTTTTCCTTTACATACGCCGGGGTGATTTGCACCACTTCAAGGTGAATGTCAGGAGCTTCAAACGAGAGATCTTCCAATAATTTTTCGAGAATGGTATGGAGTCTGCGAGCTCCAATGTTATCGGTTGATTGATTCACTTCAGTTGCGAGAACGGCGATTTCTTGAATGGCTTCCGGCGTGAATTCCACCCGAACCCCTTCTGTTTCCAGCAACGCGGTATACTGATTGATCAACGCGTTTTTCGGCTCCGTCAAAATGCGGATGAAATCTTCTTCTTTCAAGCTCGACAATTCCACCCGAATTGGAAAACGTCCTTGCAACTCCGGAATCAGATCGGAAGGTTTGGCAATATGAAACGCTCCAGCCGCAATAAACAAAACATAATCGGTCTTGACGGGACCGTATTTCGTCATAACGGTTGAGCCTTCCACAATCGGCAAAATATCCCGTTGCACACCTTCTCTCGATACGTCTGGTCCTCGGCCGTCTTTTCCCGCGATTTTATCAATCTCGTCGATAAAGATGATGCCATGCTGCTCGACCCGATGGACCGACTCTTGAATGACCTCATCCATATCCACCAGTTTTTGCGCTTCTTGCTGAATTAATACCTTTCGCGCTTCTTTAATTCGCAATTTTCGTTTCTTCGTCCGTTTTGGAAGCAAACTACCAAGCATATCCTGCATTTGCATGCCCATTTGGTCTGCTCCAGGGACTTGAAACATATCAAGCATGGAAGGCGCTTGGTCTTCCACCTCAATTTCAACCATCTGGTCTTCCAACTGGCCTGAACTCAGCTGGTACGCAACCTGCTTCCGCGACTGTTCCAGGGACGCATCCTCTGTGCTTTGGTTTGCGTTGGTCGTATTGGTTGCCTGCTGTTGCCCGCCAAAAAGCATCTCCAGCGGGTTTTTGAAGGTAGAATTCGGTTTTCGAGAGGGTACAAGCAAGTGGACGAGTGCTTCATCTGCCAGTTTCTCTGCCTTGTCTTTGACCTTCTCCATTTTCTCGTTCTTTACCATTCGAATGGCTGATTCGATCAGATCGCGCACCATTGATTCAACGTCGCGTCCGACATAGCCTACCTCGGTAAATTTGGTCGCCTCCACTTTAACAAATGGCGCTCCAGTCAGTTTGGCAATCCGACGGGCTATCTCTGTCTTACCAACGCCGGTTGGTCCAATCATCAAAATGTTTTTCGGTACTACATCTTCCTTCATTCCTTCAGGAAGCTTGCTTCGACGGTAGCGATTGCGAAGAGCGACAGCGATAGCCTTCTTGGCTTGTGACTGGCCCACGATATATTTATCGAGATGCTCCACGATCGTTCTGGGAGTTAATTGTTCAAACGATACCATTACACAACCTCCCTTTCGCTTACCTGTTTATCTCTTCTACCACTAAATTGGAATTCGTAAACACGCAAATTTCGGATGCTGTTAAAAGCGCTGCCTCAGCGATCTCTTTCGCTGAGAGATGTGGAGCAAATTTTTTCAAGGCACGTCCTGCAGCAAGGGCAAAGCTACCGCCGGACCCGATTGCCAAGATTCCGTCATCCGGCTCAATGATTTCTCCATTTCCGGAAATCAGGAGAAGATGCGTTTGATTCATGACGATCATCATCGCTTCAAGCTGTCGAAGAATTTTGTCAGAGCGCCATTCTTTGGCCAGCTCAACTGCCGCCCGTTGAAGGTTTCCGTGGTACTCTTCGAGCTTTCCTTCGAATTTCTCAAAAAGGGTAATCGCATCGGCAACCGACCCGGCAAACCCTGCGAGAACTTCACCACGATACAGTCTGCGGACCTTTTTTGCGCCGTTTTTCATCACCATGCTGTTCCCGAAGGTGACTTGCCCGTCGCCTGCCATCGCTGCGTTCCCTTGATGCTGAATCGCGAAAATCGTCGTCGCATGAAATTTTTCCATCTCTCTTCACCTCCCGTGTTTTTCCGCCCGTGGGTGGGCAGAATCATACACCTGACGCAGCCGTTCTTTTGTAACATGCGTGTAGATTTGCGTGGTTGAGATGTTTACGTGCCCAAGCAATTCCTGAACCGTACGCAAATCCGCACCTGCATTTAACATGTGTGTGGCAAATGTATGCCGAAACGTGTGCGGGGAAATCGAAAGATGTAAAGCCGTTTCTTCCACGTATTTATCTACTATGCGGCGTACACTTCGATCTGACAGGGGTTCGCCACGGTAATTCAGAAGCAAAAAGCCTGAATCCTGCTTACCCGCAAGCAACTGGGGTCTGCCCGATGACAAGTACGTGCGAATGGCCTCTAAGGCATAACTGCCGATTGGCACATAGCGTTCCTTGGCCCCTTTACCAAATACGAGAGCGACGCCCATTGAGAGATTGATGGCATTTACTTTTAGTGTTACCAGTTCGGACACACGAATTCCACTTGCATACAACAGTTCAAAGATTAATCGATCTCGCTGACCCAACGCGGTTTTCTCATCAGCGGCGTTCAGCAATCGCTCAACCTCAAGCGGGTAGAGAAACGAAGGCAGCTTTTTTTCAACTTTTGGTGTAGAAACAGACTGAAACGGATTTTGCGCCATAACCCCCTCGCGCATCAAAAAGCGAAAAAAACTTCTCAAGCTCGATAATTTTCGAGAAATGCTCCGACGCTTCAATCCATTTTGTGCTAATCGGGCGAGATAAGAACGCCCGTGCATAGAAGAAACAGCATCCAATGAGTTCATTTGGTGCTGTTTCATAAATGCTACAAATTCATGTATATCTGCAACATAATGGTTTACGGTATGATGCGAAGCGTTTTTCTCCACTCGCAAATAATCCGCATAAGCATCGATTTCTCTGGAAAATTGAGCAGTGTCCATTTCCGAAGCACTCCCCCAAAAGCACCTTTATAGTAACACAATAAAAAATCGTTAATCAACCTATTGTGTGTCGTTTTTGTGTAAAATTCTGAATAGTATTCAACGCGCGCTCAGCGATCTTTTCATTCTTCTCTTTTTTGTTGCGGATTCGCTGCGGCAAGTCTGGTAATAACCCGAAATTGGCATTCATCGGCTGGAAGTGCTTTGCTTCTGTCGTGGTGATGTAATGCGCCATACTCCCCATTACTGTTTCCGGTGGGAGAACCAGCAGTTCTTCTCCTTTTACCAAGCGCGCGGCATTGATCCCCGCAAGCAAGCCTGAGGCCGCCGACTCGACATACCCTTCTACACCTGTCATCTGCCCTGCGAAAAACAGATCATCGCGATTCCGATACTGATAGGTCGGGCGAAGCAATTTTGGCGAGTTAATAAACGTATTTCGATGCATCACGCCATATCGGATAATTTCGCAGTTCTCAAGGCCCGGGATCATGGAAAACACGCGTTTTTGTTCCGGCCATTTCAGATGGGTCTGAAAGCCTACGATGTTGTAAAGCGTCGCAGCGCTATTGTCCTGACGTAACTGAACAACTGCATACGGCTGCTTTCCCGTGTGTGGGTCGGTCAAACCAACCGGTTTTAATGGACCGAAAAGCATCGTTTGGCGACCTCGCTTGGCCATGACCTCGATCGGCATGCACCCTTCGAAAAAGACTTCCTTCTCGAATTCCTTCAACGGGACAGTTTCTGCAGAGATCAACGCTTCATAAAAGCGATTGAACTCTTCTTCCGACATCGGACAATTCAGGTAGGCGGCTTCCCCTTTATCATAGCGCGAGGCAACAAACACCTTTCCCATATCGATCGACTCTTTTTCAATGATCGGTGCAGCGGCATCGTAGAAGTACAGATACTCCTCACCCGTCAGCTGCTTTAGTTGAACCGACAGCGCTGGAGAGGTGAGTGGTCCGCTGGCAATAATCGTCGGCCCGTTGGGCAGTTCCGTTACCTCTTCCGTTATCACCTCAATCAGCGGGTGATTGCGAACCGCCTCAGTTACATAATCGGCGAATTCATGACGGTCAACCGCCAGCGCACCGCCTGCAGGAACGGCACATCGGTCTGCTGCCTCAATGATAACGGAATCCAGCCGTCTCATTTCTTCCTTTAATACACCAACCGCATTCGTGAGCGAGTTGGCTCGAAGCGAGTTGCTGCAAACCAACTCAGCAAATTTTTCGGTGTGATGGGCCGGTGTTTGAACCTTTGGTCGCATTTCGTATAGTTTGACGTTTACACCTGCCTGGGCAATTTGCCAAGCTGCCTCGCTTCCCGCAAGACCGGCGCCCACAACTGTTACAAACGGCTTCGACATGATGACTTCCTCCACTGGCTTAGAATCTTCGTATGTTAGGTGTCTGCTTCTTCCATGTAGTCGCATTTGGTACACACGACGCTTACACCTTGTTTTTTCTTCTTCTTTTCTACCATCAGACTATTGCATTTCGGACATGGACGTGCGATCGGCTTATCCCAAGAGACGTAATCGCATTCGGGATAACGATTGCATCCATAGAAGAGACGGCTCTTTTTACTTTTCCGCTCAATGATGGAACCGACATTACACTGCGGGCAGGTAACCCCGATTTCCTTTACAATGGGCTTCGTGTTACGGCACTCCGGGAACCCTGAGCAGGCCAGAAATTTTCCAAACCTCCCAAGTTTGTACACCATTGTTCGACCGCAGAGCTCGCATGTCTCGTCGGATTCTTCATCCTTGAGCTCCACTTCTTTCATTTCCTCTTCCGCAACTTCCAAACGCTTGGCAAAGTCCGTGTAGAACTGGTCGAGCACCTTTATCCAGTTCATTGTCCCTTCCTCAATCGTATCGAGATCTGATTCCATTGTCGAAGTAAACTCGACATCAAGAATCTCCGGGAAAAACTCCTCGATCATCGAAGTAACGATTTCCCCAAGTTCCGTTGGGACGAACCGTTTTTCTTCCAAAGCGACGTAGCCTCGCTTCAGAATCGTTTCCAGCGTAGGTGAATACGTAGAAGGTCGACCGATTCCGTTTTCTTCCAGCGTTTTGACCAAGCGTGCTTCTGTATAGCGCGGAGGCGGTTGCGTGAAATGCTGAGCAGGATCGACGTTCTGAACGGTAACGATGCTACCCTCTTCGATTGGCGGCAAAAATTTCTCATCATCGTTGCTGCCATCGTCATTTCCTTCCACATACACTTTCATGAATCCAGGAAACTTGATTTTGGAGCCGGTCGCGCGGAACAGCACTTCGTTCACTTCAATATCCACACTCATCGTATCGAGAACTGCGGAAGACATTTGACTTGCGACAAAACGATCCCAAATCAACCGGTAGAGCCTTAGTTGGTCTCGGCTCAGGAAATCCTTCATCCCCTCCGGCGTTCTCAATACCGAAGTAGGCCGAATCGCCTCATGCGCGTCTTGAGCCCCTTCGCTTTTTCCGTGAACTCTCGCTTCTTCGGGAAAATAGCTCTCACCGTATCCGGTAGTGATGTATTCCTTCGCTTCCTCGCGTGCAGTCTGGGAAATCCGGGTGGAGTCGGTACGCATATAGGTAATCAGACCCACCGTACCTTCCTTACCCAGGTCAATCCCTTCATAAAGCTGCTGTGCCAGCATCATCGTTTTTGCTGTACGGAAGTTAAGCTTGCGGGCGGCTTCCTGTTGCAGTGAGCTTGTGGTAAAAGGAGGAGCGGGGTTGCGGCGGCGTTCCTTTTTCGTCACTTTGGTCACGTGATACGGCTGGTCTTTGATTTTTTCTAGAATGTCGTTGACTTCCTGTTCTGAATGGAGCTCTGTTTTCTCTTTGTTAACGCCATAAAAGCGCGATTCAAATGGCTTTCCTTCATACAACAACGTATTGGTAATGCTCCAGTATTCCTCTGGAATAAAGGC
>JBLNEJ010000592.1:0-13958 GCA_050262535.1 Clostridia bacterium | reverse complement strand
GGCCGGGTACTCTTTTGTTTCTGAAAACGTCATTCGCGATTTTGGCGACACGGCTGATTATTCCGCTGTCCGATTTTGCCGATACCCTGATCATTCCTCACCGGCTTCAGTCGATTGGGTTGTCCCCAAGAGAAGCAACGGCTTTTTTCGGTGAATTCACGGGAATGGCAACCACCATCGTTTCGATTCCGACCATTCTGATCTTTGCGATGACCCATATTTTAACCGCCAAAATCACTTCCGACTGGCAGACAAAGAAATGGGAACAATACTTTCGCCGTGTCAAACAGGCCATGCAATTCGGGTGGCTGTGGGGCGTTTCGTCCAGTCTGTTTTTGTTGTTGTTTTCCTCTCACATCTCCGTGCTCGTGATTGGAGACGAGACGCTATCAACAGCGATTACCTGCATGTCGGCAACCCCATTATTGGCCGGAATACGCGACGTGACGACAACAGTGCTATGGGGCGTCGATAACCAAAAGGTACCGTTAACCGGGCTGATAATGGGTGCTGTCATCTCCGCGCTGGTGCTGTTTGTGTTTATCGGAATCCCCGCGTACAAAGTTTTTGGCATCTCCTTTGGACTGCTGTCCATGGACCTCGTTGCAGTCGGCTGGAACCTCTACTTTCTGCAACGCAAGTTCCGTCATTTATTCTCTCTGAAAAACGTCCTACAGGAAACGAAAGCGCTGTTTTTGTTTCTGTCGCCGCTCGTCATTTGCTCTCTCTATCTACTGCCACGCCTTCCCGCTGATGAACTGCCAAACACAATCCTAAGCATGCTCGTATTTTTCTCGCTGGTTTTACTCTATATCTTCTTTCGCCTGCGTTTTACGAAACCGGATGGTAACGATTCTTAACTATCTTTTTCTATTTTGGTATATAATGGTAATTATCCTATCATTCGAGGTGTGCCATGGGTTCTTACAACCAACTGGAATTAACCTGGCCTGAAAAAGGGAAGCCGCCGCATGCTGTCGTTCCTTCATTCCGGCTCGATCGCACCTTTTCTTATCATGCTGCTCCCCCAGCCGAACACGCCCTCTATGACAACCATCTGTTTTTCGGGGACAACCTGTTCGTTCTCCGTTATCTTGAACAAACCTTTTCCGGAAAAATAACGTGTGTGTACATTGATCCTCCCTATAATACGGGCAACGCATTTGATCAGTACGAAGATGATCTTTCGCACAGCTACTGGTTGTCGATGATGCGCGAACGCCTGTTGATCCTATACCGGCTGCTGTCACCGGATGGAACCTTATGGATCTCCATCGACGATGACGAGTCCCACTATTTAAAAGTGCTGTGCGATGAAATTTTCGGGCGGCGAAATTTTGTCAGCAATATCGTCTGGGAGAAAAAATCATCCCCTTCGAATGACGCGAAGTGGATCTCGGACACCCACGATCATATTCTTGTCTATGCCAAGGAGAAAAGCCGCTGGCGGCCAAACAAACTCCCCCGTACAGCGGAGCACAACAAAATCTATAAGTACAGTGACGAATATGACGGTATGGACGGAAACGGCATGTACTACGGTCGAGGTCCCTGGTATCCCGGCGATATGACCGTCAAGACGATTAGCCCGCATGCCCTTTACCCGATCACCACACCATCTGGCCGCATCGTGAGACCAGCCGAAGGGCGCGCATGGGCATATTATGAGGAAAAATTCAAGGAGCTTGTTGCCGACCACCGGATTACGTTTGGCAAAACCGGCAACAACAAACCCTGCATCAAACGCTTCATCACCGAGATTGAACACAGAGGAATCGTCCCCAAATCGGTCTGGCACTATGCAGAGGTTGGGGAAAACCGCAACGCAAGACAAGAGGTGAAAAAGTTTAACAGCACCCACCCGTTTGCCACCCCAAAGCCTGAGCGGCTGGTCAAGCGCATCCTTGAGCTGGCGACCAGGGAGGGCGACTTTGTTCTCGACTGCTTTGCCGGTTCCGGGACGACGGGAGCGGTGGCGCATAAAATGAAACGCCATTGGCTGATGGTGGAAATCGGCGAGCATTGCTTCACACATATCGTTCCACGGCTCACTAAGGTGGTCGCAGGTGAAGACCTCGGAGGCATCACCAAAGAGGTGAACTGGAGGGGAGGCGGGGGCTTTTCCTGCCATCGCTTGACACCTGAACGAATCCATCACCACTGTCAAACAGATGAACACCAGCAACCGTTTGAACGGTTTGGACAATGAAACCCTTGAACATCAAGGGTTTTTCTTCATGGTGATTCACCGATTGCCATGAAAACGGACATCATGATTTGATAAAAATAATCAATGTTGATAAACTATTTTTTATTTAGTAAATTTTTCTTATAGTCTATCAATATTTTGGAGGGATTATGATGAATCAAACGGCTCTTGTCCTTGGCGGTACGCAATTTTTTGGCAAACGTCTTGTACAGCATCTGCTTGACGCAGGTATTCGTGTCACGATCGGTACGCGCGGCAGAACTCCCGACCCATTTGGTACGCAAATCGAGCGGCTCATTCTGGACAGAGAGGACGCCGAATCGATGGAGAGAGCCCTTGACGGCAGAAGCTGGGATCTGGTCTACGATCAAACCTGCTATTCCCCACAAGAGGCATTGGATGCGTGCTCACTGTTTTCCGGTTCAGTAAAACGGTACATTTTCACTTCCACCATGGCAGTCTATGATGGCGGTGAGGCAAAACGTGAAGACGATTTCGATCCCTATTCCTACACGTATTCGGTCGGACCACGCAGCCAGTATACCGGGATCAAGGGGTATCAGGATGCGAAACGCTCAGCCGAGGCCATTTTGTTTCAGAAAGCGTCTTTTCCCGTAGTTGCCGTCCGCTTCCCCCTCGTCATCGGACCGGATGATTACACCAATCGCTTGCGGTTCCATGTCGAGCACGTTGTGCGGCAGCTTCCTGTCGGCGTTCCCAATCCTGAGGCAAAAGTCGCCTTCAACTCTTCCGAAGATGCAGGGCGCTTCCTGTTCTGGCTCGGTGACCAGAAATGGGTGGGACCGATTAACGCAGGCTACGGAGTGGACCTGTCCCATCGGGAATTGTTCGGTCGAATTGAGCAAACGGTTGGGAAACCAGCCATCCTTGCAGAGAAGACCGAACCTGAGCACCAGTCCCCCTATGCCTTCCCTTGGTCTTGGTCGGTGGACACGAGCAAGGCGCGCCAAGCCGGGTTTACATTCGGGTCCATGGATGTGATGCTGGGAAAACTGATTGAGCAGTATGCTTTCGAGGCTGCAAAACAAGCGTAACCAAGACGCAACAAATAAGCCAGTTCCCCTTTTCCAAGGATGGAACTGGCTTTTCACTTATGGCTCACACACTTGTTACTCGCCCGTATAGTGCGGGGCCCGTTTTTCCTTGAAGGCCAGCAATCCTTCTTGCCGATCACGCGTCGGAATTGTGACTTCATAAGCGGTTCGTTCTATCGCCAATCCGGTGCCAAGATCAGCATCCATCCCCCGATCGATCGCCAGCTTGGCTTGCGCCAGAGAGATTGGCGCATTTCGAGCGATTTGAGCTGCCAGCTCTGTCGCACGGATCATCAATTCAGCGGAAGGAACTGCATATTCAACAAGTCCGATCGCTTCCGCCTCCTTAGCCCCCACTCGTCTCGCGGAAAAAATCAGTTCCTTGGCCCGCCCCACGCCAATGAGTCTGGGCAAGCGCTGCGTTCCTCCCGCACCCGGAATGATGCCGAGCGAGGTTTCCGTCAAGGCAAAGAGTGCATGATTCGCAGCAAGCCTGATGTCGCAGGCCAATGCAAGCTCTGTTCCCCCGCCAAGGGCAACGCCGTTCACTGCTGCGATAACCGGCTTTGGCAACGCGGCGAACCTGTTTATCGTGTCACCGATCAATCCAACGGTTTGGCGTACTTGTGTCGGGTTCATCCCCGCCCGCTCTTTCAGATCCGCTCCGGCGCAAAACGCCTTCTCCCCCGCGCCAGTCACGATGACACAGCGCACGGAAGCATCCCACTTCAGCTGGTCGATCACCTCTGTTAGCTCCTGAAGCATGCGGATGGAGAGCGCATTGGCCGCTTCCGGACGGTTGAGCGTAATCGTGGCGACTCCGTCCCGCTGCTCCACCCGTACCATTTTTTCTTGTGCTTGATTGACATCGCTCATTGCTGCCCTCCTTTCACATCGTACTATTCCAGTACAACCAGCAAATCCTCTTCATTGACAAAATCGCCCTCTTTGACGTGAACAGATTTCACCAGCCCTCCATTCTCCGCACCAATCGGAATCTCCATTTTCATCGACTCCAGGATGACAACGTCCTGTCCACTCTCGACACGGTCTCCCGCCTTCACCAATACCTTCCACACATTCCCCGCCATGACCGCCTTGATTTGGCTCATCTTCCATCCTCCTCGCATCAGTTTTTTTTCAATATACTGACAAGAAGAAATATTCTACTTCATTATAAATGAAACCCGTTACAATTGCAGGTATGTTTGCAAGAAACGTGAGATTGTGCTACATCTCTTCACGTTTCTCAAATGGTAGACGATTTTTTGTTCGAAGCCAACTGAGCATTTGGCGTTTTTCTCTATTTTCCTCTTGAAATCTTTGAGAAAATAAGGTATATTTATTCCTGTCGCTAAAAATACGTTTTTAGGGCCCTTAGCTCAGTTGGTTAGAGCGGTCGGCTCATAACCGATTGGTCGTAGGTTCGAGTCCTACAGGGCCCACCACTAATAGAATGGTACAGTATGATCCGGTAGCTCAGTTGGGAGAGCACCATCTTGACAGGGTGGGGGTCGCTGGTTCGAACCCAGTCCGGATCACCATAACAGCACCGGCAAAGTCCTTGGGAATCAAGGGCTTTTTTTATTGGAAGCCAAACCCAGCAGCTGGAGTTTCTGGCTTTTTAGGCGACTGTTCACGTTTTGTGTTATGATAACAGTGCAACGAATCATCCTGACGAAAAGGAGGTGTCGCAATGGAGTTTTCCCTGGATACGACGCTTTTGTTGCTCGCGCTTGGCCTATCGGGCTATCTGGTTGGACATCTGTTTCGGACAACCGCGAAATCGCTTGTCTGCCCGAGCTGTATCTCCTATCTCAGTCAACCTCAACAGTCACGAGCCGATTCGATTCGGTTGCCAATCCATCCGAGAATGCTCCGCGTTCGGCGCAAAATCCCCCTGAGGGAACAAAGCGGTTCTACCGACGATGCTGACCACCTCCACTCCTTCCATTACTAGCTTACATGTACGATCACAAGGAGGAGTTACGAGGATGAATTCATTTCTGCAACCGGTGATTTCTGTTTTTGCTTCCATACTCGATGTCATTTTTCAGTTTGCGCACGACTGGGGGATCGCGATCGTCCTGTTTACCTTACTCGTTCGCTCGCTGCTGTTTCCGCTCAATCTTCGGACGGCACGCCAGCAGGTGCTGCAGGCTTCGATTCAGCCGGAGCTGAAGCTCTTGCGGGAACGTTACAAGGAAGACCAGGCAACGATGATGCAAGAGACGATGAACCTGTACCAAAAGGTTGGGGTCAAACCGTTTTCCATGTTTGGGACCGCACTGATGCAAATGCCGATCTTCATGGCAATGTACGGTCTGTTCTTTTCCCACGGTGCGGCCATGTCATCCTCGCTGATTCCATGGGTCGTGACCTTCGCGCAAACCGATGCTCTGCATATCCTGCCAGCGCTTGCAGCCGGACTTACTTTTTTGACGAGCATGATCCCGCTTTCTGGCGATATGATCCCGCAAGCCCCGATCGGACAGCGAATGGGGATGTCACTGATCATGGTCGTTGTGTTTTTGTTCGTACTATGGAAAGCACCTGTGGCTCTCGGTCTTTACTGGACCACCGGATCGCTCTTCGCTTTGCTGGAACGTGGTTTTTACCGGACAAGCTTGGGAAAAAAACTGCTGCAGCCGAAACCATCGGTACAGCTGCTGAATGAACCGTCAGGAAACTGACGGTTTTTTGCTTATATCAGCCTGGTTCACTTGATTTTTATGACAAGCCGTTGTTCGCAAGGATCAAGGATGAGCGGTCATGCTATCGCACAATGTAGGGCATGATAGTGAGGAGTACCTTGAAGCGTCAAGGCAGGTGGCCATAAGAAAAACTTCTTTCAGAAGTCCTTTCAAAGAAGCTGGTTCTTCTTTCAGTGGAAGTTTTTCTTGCGCTCCAGAATTTATAAGCGCACGCACTTATAAATTCTTATACGTTGAAAAAAGCGCCCCTTAAAGGAGCGCCTTCATCATCGTTCCGTACGGCGGATGGCAGCAAATAACGAATACGTTATGAGTGACAACATTAGCAATACAAGAAAGATAAAAGTGATCATGATAGCTAGTTTCATTCAAAATCCCTCCATTGCGGTTAGCTTCGCCAACATGAAGCCGGCTTATGCGCAGGGAAACTTATAATTATACAAACCCCCGTTTTTTTGCTAAAATAATGAGATATTCGATTGTGTACCAAACTAAGGAGGGATTTTTTGTGAAATACAGCATCGTTATTTTTCCTTCTAGTAAAGTTCAGGAATTTGCCAACCAATACCGTAAACGTTATGACTCAACGTATGCGTTGATCCCGCCTTTCATCCGTATGAAAGAGGCATTTGAATTGGACGAAGCCCGGCTGCCGGAACTGGTTGACAATCTGCAGCAGGTTGCTGATCATACAGATTGCTTTACCGCCAAATTCCACCGTTTCAATACTTTTCATCCGACGAACAATGTCATTTTCCTTGCTGTCCAAAACAAGCAGCCATTTGAAGAATTGCATGAGCAATTGGCTGAATGCTGTTCAAACCGCCCGGAAACTTTCGCATTCGTCCCCCATCTCACCGTTGGTCGCGATTTGTCGGATGACGAATTAAAGGATGTGTACGGTCAATTGACGATGCATAAAGTTGACCTTGAAACCGAAATCGATCGATTCCACTTAGTCTATCAATTGGAGGATGGCATCTGGAGCGTACACCAATCGTTCCAGCTGCATAAAAACGGATGAACCTGACAAGCTATGACATACGCGTCGTCCAGACGGCGAGCGAACAACAAGAGGCGCTGTCTGTTCGACGAGAAGTGTTTATTGTAGAACAGCAAGTACCCGAGGAGCTGGAAATCGACGAGCATGATCAGGCAGCTTCGGCTACGATTCATTTTGTTGCATACAAAGACTCCCAGGCGGTAGGTGCATCGCGTCTGCGATCGTACGCTCCGGGCATCGGAAAGGTCGAGCGTGTTGCCGTGCTTGCATCGGAACGCGGGACAGGGCTTGGGCGCGCCATCATGGAGGAAATGGAACGGGTGGCAGGCGAGCACGGATTTGCCGAGCTGAAGCTGAATGCCCAATGCCATGCGCAGCGGTTTTATGAAAAACTGGGCTACAACCCATTCGGGGACGTTTTTGATGAGGCAGGAATCGATCACATCGCCATGATCAAAAAGCTTACCCCCTGACAATACGGATCATCAAGTTGGAAGGCGCCGCATTCATCGCGAGCGTCTTTTACTTTTTTCTTCGGAAGGAATTGACTTTTTTCTTCCACAAACATAGAATGTGTATATGAACATATGCTCATACACTTGAATGGAAAGATTGAAAAGAGGGACGCTCATGAATCCATCCGACCACCATTTTCTTGAATCCGACACCGTGGAGAAAGTTGCGCAGGTATTTAAAGCGCTTGCCGACCCGACCCGGGTAAAAATCCTGTATTTATTGTCCCAGGAAGAATCCTCTGTTACCCATATTGCCGAAGTGCTGAACATGTCCCAATCCGCTGTATCTCATCAGCTTGCCTTCCTGAAAAATTTGCGCCTGGTCACATTTAAACGGCAAGGAAACGTGTTTCTCTACACGTACGACGATGAGCATGTCATCACATTGCTAAAACAGGCGATCCATCATATAGAACACGAATAGGGAGGGATCACGATGCACGACCATACCCATCATCATGGCCACAGGCACCATGGGCACCATCATCACCATCACGGAGATCACGACCACGATCATCAGCGTGAAGGAAACAAAAAAGGGCTGGTAATCGCCCTTTCCATCACTGCTGGAATCATGTTGCTCGAATTTTTTGGGGGCCTGTTCACCAACAGCCTGGCCTTGCTGTCCGATTCCGGTCACATGCTAAGCGATACAAGCGCACTTGCCTTGAGCCTTGTTGCGTTCTGGTTTGCTGCTCGCCCGGCTTCTCCGAATAAGACGTACGGTTTTTACCGGTTTGAAATCCTGGCCGCCCTGTTTAATGGCGTTACGCTGTTCGCCATTGCCGGATTCATTATATGGGAAGCATGGCAGCGCTTTTGGGAGCCGCCTGCCGTTGCCAGTGGCCCGATGATGCTGATTGCGCTTGTCGGATTTTTGGCCAATTTGATCTCCGCATGGGCCTTGATGCGCAAAGGTGATGTCAAAAACAACGTCAACCTGCGTAGCGCCTACCTGCACGTGTTAAGCGATGCACTCGGTTCCGTCGGTGCGATTTTGGCCGGTCTGGTCATGTACCTGTTTGGCTGGTATGTCGCCGATCCGATTATCAGCGTGATCGTGGCGGTACTCATTTTGCGTGGGGCGTGGAGCGTCATCACCCATACGGTGCATATTCTGATGGAAGGTACACCGCTTGCCGTCGACCAGCAAAAGGTGCAGGAAACGCTGGAGGAAATCGAGGGCGTCCTCAACGTGCATGATTTGCACATTTGGACGATTACATCCGGCTTGGACTCGCTGAGCGTCCACTTGCTCATCGAGGATGACCATGAGGAGCAAAACGTGCTGCAGCAGGCGATCAACCGTCTGGAAGAGGTTTTTAAAATCAAACATGCCACGATCCAAATTGAAAAATCGTCACTGCAGCACGCCGTGACGAAGGTATAAAGGGCGCGAGATCGCGCCCTTTTATCGTTGCTGATGAACTTTTTGCAGCTTGGCGACTGCGGTGTCAACGGTCGTTGATGAGCCGAGCATCGCGTGAAACGGCTCTTCCCCCCGCCAACCGTGAAAATCGGAGCCCCCGGTCATGATCAGGCCGTACTCTTCCGCAAGCTTGCGATATCGCGTTACAGCGGCCTCATCGTGATCCGGGTGCCACACCTCAATGCCGTCCAGACCAAAAACAATCAACTCCTCGACAAGCTCATCATCGCCGTAAATACCGGGATGGGCCAGTACCGCGACGCCTCCGACGGAACGGATCAGCTTGATCGCTTCCTGAGGCGAGAATCGTTTTGGCGTCGCATAGGCAGCGCCATCCTTGCCCAAATATTTATCAAATGCTTCCCCGATCGACTCCACCACACCAAGCCGCACCAGCTCCTCGGCGATATGAGGACGCCCAACATTTTTTTCCGTTCCTTGCTTTCGCGCATAAATGTCTGCAAGGGAAATGTCGATTCCCAGCTCCTGCAGCTTTTCCACAATCAGTTTGTTGCGCTCGCTTCTCGCCTCACGCAGGTGAGCCAGCGTGGTCTGGAACTCCTCCGACTGATACGGGACAAAATACCCCAGTACATGAATGTCCTGCCCGTTGGCAAACGAGCTGATTTCCACGCCAGGTACAACTTCGACCCCTTGGTTTGCTCCCGCTTCAACCGCCTCTGCGACACCCGCCACCGTATCATGGTCGGTAATGGCCAAGATTTCGATTCCTTGCTCCTTGGCGATCCGGACGTTCTCTTCAGGGCTGCAGGTGCCATCGGAAGCGATCGTATGTGTATGCAGGTCTGCACGTTTGTTCATGTCTTTTGTCTCCTTTGCCTTTTCACGTATGTATGAATGATCAATTGCGCTCATATATATGGGGAAAAATGACGCCTCAAGGAGGATCTGCATGATCTTAAAAAGCAAAGCCTTGCGCAGCGTCGCGCAGCCTCTCGCATCCATCGACAAGCTTTTGCGTCAACAAGGCTTTCGTCCCGCAGCCGGAGAGGAGTCCCCTACGTATGATGTCATTCTCCATGATTCCGCAACCAACTGCTCCTACTCCCTGCGTATCCCGACCAACTTTTCACATGAGTGCCCGAAAAAGGGAAAGATCGTCAAGCTTGGCTCTCCCTCGCTCGAAACGAAAGCAAGTTCTTCGATCCCGGAGGAAATCAGGCAAGCCGCGGAGCACAAATTGGCAGAAATTGCCGACTATTTAACCTCAAGCCAGACTCGACCAGAGTAAGCAGTTGTCGGAAAACCGGTACGCAATCCGTTCTTCACGCAGCAATCCAACCAAATACCCCATATATGCCGTGCGATACAGCACATAGCTTGTTACATTATCCACATTCATCTCCATCTGGCTGCAAAGCTTGGCCAGTCCTTGCTCCATTGTCAGCTCCTCTGCTTCCAGCATGTGTACGATTGTATCCATCAGCGTGCGATGGCAGTGGATATTTTGCTTCACAACCTCTTCAATCGATCGCTCAAAGCTGCCATGTCCGGGCAAATACCCCTCGAATCTGGTCTCCAACAGCCTGGTTAAACTGAGCAACGTTTCGTGGGCATCAACCAGAAATGGCAGCTTGTGCTTTTTCAGCGTCTCCACCCCAAAAAAACTGTCCGCCGCATAGCAGATCTGATCCACGACAATACCGACCTGATTCCAGCTATGCCCTGGCAATGGAAGAATCAGCATTTCGACACCATCGACCGTGACCGTACCAGATGACGGAAGGAGATGATCGACCCGCGATGCCTCCGCCAATAAAAACTTGTTCTTCAGCTCCGCAAGCGGTGCCGCTCCCATCATCAAGTAGATCGGCTCCAGGATCGGATAGCGGATGACCGCTTCTTCGAGCTCGGGAGCATAGACCTGGACTTCCGGAAATTGTGTCAGCAAATACGAATTGCCGCCGAAATGATCGGCATGGGCGTGCGTCTGAATGATCGCTGACAGCTTCAGTCCGATTTCATCCAATCCTTTTTTGATTTTTTTCGCGGTTTGGGTATCAAGTCCAGAATCAATCAGGATCGCCCCCGATTCCCCCCGGACGATGCCGATATTGACACTGCCCGGAAAATAGCCGGTCCGCTCCTTTACCATCACAGGTGCATAGGTTGCAACCAAGTGAACTCCCCCTCGTCCAGATCATACCAATACAATACCAAGAACCCCTCGTTCATTCAAACTTCTTGCTGTACACAAATCCGCGCTTTCTCGCCAGAATGCCACGAAAGCGGTGATAACACTTGCTGGTGAAACCTTTCGGGGCGTAATCTCCATTCTTACGATTCATACTGTTTTGACGTTAGGCTATTCCTATTGGTATACTGGATAAAATGCTGTGTTTTCTTACGGCAAAAATTTGAAAAACATATGGAGGTGAATTCTCCTTCCTTCCATAGGCGAAGCAAGGAGAGCCTACTTGGACAGTATTCCGATAGGAGAGAGTCTTTTCAATCTGCTGCTGATTTTATTTTTGGTTCTATTGAACGGTTTTTTTGTAGCAGCAGAGTTTTCGCTTGTAAAGGTACGTCAAACCCGAATCGCCCAGCTTATCAGCGAAGGCAACAAACGTGCTGCCTACGCACAGGGTGTTACGCAGAAGCTTGATGCGTATCTCTCGGCATGCCAGTTGGGGATCACCCTTGCCTCACTCGGCTTGGGGTGGGTCGGTGAACCGGCAGTCGCCAAAGTTGTGGAACCGCTCCTGCATTCGTTTCACTTGCCGGATTACTTGATTTCCACGATTTCCTTTGCGATCGGTTTTGGTTTCATTACGTTCCTTCACATCGTTTTGGGGGAATTGGCGCCCAAATCAATAGCGATTCAAAAGGCAGAATCCACCTCTTTATGGACTGCAGCACCGCTCATGCTTTTTTACAAAATCAGTTTTCCCGCGATTTATGTGTTAAACGGCGCAGCCAACTTCTTCTTGAAGCGTCTTGGAATTGAACCTGCAACCGAGCATGAATCGGCCCACACAGAAGAAGAGATTCGCCTCTTGGTGAATGAAAGTCACAAAAGCGGTCATATCGACAAGGATGAGATGGCGCTCGTTGACAATGTGTTTGATTTTTCTGAACGGTTAGCACGCGAGATCATGATCCCGCGTATTGATATGATTTGTCTGTATGACGACAATACGTTCGAAGAAAATTTGGAGATCATCCGCGAATCCCGTCACTCCCGCTTTCCGGTTGCCCATGAGGACAAGGATCGCTTGATCGGATTCGTTCATGCCTCTGACTTTTACTTGCGGGCGTTGACGAACGGGAACATCAACGTGACCGAGTTTCTCCGTCCGTTGCTCACGGTACCCGAATCAATGGAAATCAGTCATGTGCTGCGTCTGATGCAAAAGCGTCGCTCCCAAATTGCGATTGTCATTGACGAGTACGGCGGAACCGCTGGTTTGCTGACGATGGAAGACATTTTGGAGGAAATTGTCGGTGACATTCAGGATGAGTTCGATGAGCATGAGCGTCCGGAAGTGGAGAAATCGAACAACAACGAGCTCTCCGTTTCGGGCAAAACGCTCCTTAATGAGCTCAACGATTATTTGCCGGTGGAGATTCACTCCGATGAAGTGGATACGATCGCAGGCTGGCTCTACAGCCATTTGAACGAGGACATCGCCGTCGGGAAATCGGTGAAGTTCAAGAACTACCTGTTCACGATTACCGAGCTGGACAGCCACCGGATTACCCGGGTCGGCATTACCCAGGTGGCAGAAGAGACTGATGTGAATGATGAAGATAACCTGCTGATGCAGGCACAATAAACGACGGATAGGAAAACAGTCGGCACGGAGGTGTCGGCTGTTTTTTCACGTCAAGCCCTTACATCCACGCTCACTTCTGCTAGGATAAGAAGGATGCATGTTCTGAGGTGAACGAGGATTGAAAACAGCATGGTTACATAATCAATTGATTGCCCTTTCAACCGATACGATTCAACAAATTCCCCACTGGCGCATAATGGCCAAGCAGGGAAAGCTGCTTTGCGCCGAATGTCAGCAGCCGCTCAAGCTGATCGCCGGTATCAGCCAGGAGCCTCGCTTTGTTCATGCAGAAGCGAGCCCTCTCTGTCAGACTGGATCAGCAGATGCTCTCCAGACACTAGCGATGCAGGAAACAGCGGCAGCGAATACCCAACCGGAGCTCAACCAACAGGCCTTTCGAAAACGCCTTTTGCCGCGCAAATCGATTCAGCAGCTTGCCAATCAAACGCAGGAGCCGCTTCATCCCGAGCAGGCGCGTGCCGTTCGCACAACCGATGGCCCACTGCTGATCCTCGCGGGTGCAGGCAGCGGCAAAACACGCGTCATGACAGCGAGAGCGGCACATCTCATTCAGGAGCTTGGCGTCGATTCGCGCAGCCTGATGATGGTCACCTTCACGACCAAAGCGGCTGAGGAGATGAAGCTCCGTTTGCGCGGGCAACTCTCTGCCGCCCAGCTGAACAGCTTGATCACCGGGACGTTCCACAGCATCTTCTTCAAAATTTTGCTCCATGAGCGGCCGGCATCCTGGGACCCGCAGCGCCTGCTCAAGCAGGAATGGCTGAAGCTGAAGCTGCTCCGGGAAAGCGGTGTTCTTACCCAGCTTGATCCGCCGATTGCGAGCGAAGCAGAGCTCACCCAGGCGCTGTCCATGATCAGTCGATGGAAAAATGAATACATACTGCCCAAGCATCTTTCTTCCTACCCGGCAGATTCCGAAGAGGAACAAACCGCTCGTGCCCTCTACCCTCTTTATGAGGAAGCCAAGCAGCGGTCCGGCTGGTTTGATTTCGATGACATGCTGATCGGCTGCTACGAGCTGTTGCGTGACGATGAGGCTGTCCTTCGCCGTTATCAACAACGCATCCGCTATTTGATGATCGACGAGTTCCAGGATATCAACCGCGTCCAGTACGAGACGGTGAAGCTGTTGGCAGCACCAGAAAACAACCTGTGCGTGATCGGGGACGACGACCAATCGATCTACGGCTTTCGCGGCAGCAATCCGCAATACAT
>JBLNEJ010000591.1:0-2965 GCA_050262535.1 Clostridia bacterium | reverse complement strand
ACCAGGTAGCCTTGCTGCTGTTGGCAATCGGTGCTTTTATCGGCATCTGGGGCAGTCTCGTCTCGGTTCGCCGTTTCTTGCGAGTGTAAGCAAAGTGGATAAACAAGCTCTTGTTGTGGGGGAGGGGAATGCATGAACAAGAAAATCATCCTACTGGCCATCCTGTCTAGTGTGCTCGTGTGGAGCAGTTACCCGGCATCTGTCGGAATGGCAAGCAAATCAGTGGACAAAATCAATCGGGAAATCAGTGAAATCCGCAAAAAGCAGCGGGCGCAAAAGCAGGAAATCTCTAATATCAACAACCAGATCAAAGCGGTGCAAAAGCAGCGAATCGATTTGGAGAATGAGTTGATGGCGATCGATTTGCGCCGCAACGAAACGCAAAACAAAATCCACAATCTGGAAAAGGCGATTGACGAGACAACCGCCAAAGCGGTCAAAGCGCAGGAAGAGCTGGATGAAGCGGAAGCACGGGTAGCCAAGCGGGAAACCATGCTGAAAACCCGCCTCCGCTCCATGTATGAGCGCGGCAATGCCTCCTATTTGGAGGTTCTTCTCGGTTCGACCGATATCGCCGACTTTTTGACCCGTTTCCAAGGGATTCAGTTGATCGTGGAACAGGATACACGAATTCTGGAGGACAATGTCAACGACAAGAAGACGGTGGAGGAAAAGAAGGCAGAAGTCGAGAAGCATTTGGCCAATTTTGAAAAAATGTTCGCAGAAACGGAAAACCTCAAGGTCGAACTGGACAAGCAGTTCAAACAAAGCATGGTTGTGAAGGCCGAGCTGAAAAGCAAGGAAAGCGAGCTGCAGGAGATTGAAGCGGAGGAAGAAGAGAAGCTACTTGCATTGGCACGTCAGGAAGCATCCAAGGTAGCCGAGCGGACAAGACTGCTTTCCGTCAGCAACTACAGGGGCGGAGCACTGGCGCTGCCATTGCCGTCAGGAAGCTTCCGTTTTTCCTCGGGCTTCGGGATGCGCAAGGACCCGTTTACGGGGCGTTCGGCTGGACACAATGGGCTGGACATGGCAGCGCCATTAGGGACGGATATATACGCAGCAGAGGATGGAATTGTGATTGTTGCCAACTATGTGCGTGGATTCGGCAATACGGTCATGATCAAGCATAATGAGCACATCACGACGCTGTACGGACATATCCGTGAAGGCGGCATCAAGGTAAGCGCGGGACAAGCCGTCAAAAAAGGACAGAAAATCGCCGAAGTTGGCTCAACAGGGCGTTCTACAGGGAATCACCTGCATTTTACAGTGTACAAGGATGACGTCGCGGTAGACCCGAAACCGTATTTGAAGTAACATGGATACAAATATTGTGGTCCGGGATTGCATACACTAGCCTCATATGTTTCCACCCGGAGCGCAAAGGATGGTGTCAAAAATATGAGATGGACCGGGCGTCAAGTGTTCGTTTTGATCTTGCTCTCAATGGTGACGAGCAGTTTGCTTACGTTTACGCTGATCACCAGCGGACAAGCGAGTCCAACTTTGCCTGCCACGGCGCAGGCAACCCTCGGTGGAAACAATCAACTGCCGAAGGAAATCAGCAAGCTGAATGATGCATACCAGATTGTCAAAAGCAAATATATCGACCAGGTTGCCGATGACAAGCTGATTGACGGGGCAATCAAAGGAATGATCGGTTCGCTTGATGACCCCTATACCGATTATATGGACCCGGAATCGGCCGAGCAGCTGCAGTCGATGCTGAACTCCACGTTTCAGGGAATCGGTGCAGAGGTCACCTTGAAGGACAACCGTGTGACGGTCGTATCCCCTTATAAAGGGTCGCCTGCCGAAAAGGCCGGGATTCGTCCGAACGACCAGATCCTCAGCGTGAACGGAGAATCACTGGACGGTCTTGAATTGAACAAGGCCGTACAAAAGATTCGCGGCCCCAAAGGGACCAAAGCCGTGCTGAAGATCGCCCGTCCTGGTGTAGCAGAGCCACTGACGATCGTATGTATTCGCGATGATATCCCGATTGAAACCGTTTATTCTAAGGTCGTGAATAAAGACGGCAAAAAGGTGGGCGTACTCGAAATCGCCCAGTTCTCTTCGGAAACCGCTGCTCATTTTTCAACCGAGTTGAAAAAACTGGAGGAGCAAGGAGTAGTGGGGTTGGTTGTTGATGTACGCGGCAATCCAGGTGGTTATGTAGAAGCGGTGAAAGCGATCGGCGAAATGCTCATACCGAATAAAGGTGTGATTGTCCGCGTTGCCTATGGTGATAAAGCGCGACCGGAAGAAGTCATTCGTTCGACAATGGACAAAGCGAAGCCGTATCCGATCGTGGTTCTGATCGATGGCGGCAGTGCCAGTGCATCCGAGATTTTGGCAGGTGCGATGCGCGAGAGCGGCGGCTACAAGCTCGTCGGCGAAAAATCATTCGGAAAAGGCACGGTTCAAGCGACTGTCGAGATGCAAGACAAGAGCCTGATCAAGCTGACAATCGCCAAATGGCTGACGCCAAAAGGCACATGGATTCACAAAAAAGGCATTGAACCTGACTTTACCGTGAAAGAGCCTGAGTACTTCAAGGTAACGCAGCTTCCAGCGGATCAGGTGCTGAAACTGGATATGAACAGCGCCGATGTGAAAAATCTCCAGATGATGCTGGAGGGATTGAAGCTCGGACCGGTTCGCCAGGATGGTTACTTTGACCAAAAGACCGAAGCAGCCGTAAAAACGTTCCAAACATCGAAAAAGCTGAATCCGACCGGACAGGTCGATAAAGCGACGGCAGCAGCGCTTCAAGAAGCCATTTTGGCCGTTCTCAAGGACCCGGCCAATGACGTACAGCTGCAAAAAGCGGCTGATGTTGTGCTCCAGCAAG
Organism: Clostridia bacterium; assembly: GCA_050262535.1. Taxonomy (GTDB): domain Bacteria; phylum Bacillota; class Bacilli; order Brevibacillales; family Brevibacillaceae; genus Brevibacillus_D. The sequence goes on along the minus strand of JBLNEJ010000591.1, from coordinate 108 downwards.
CAAAATAGGTAAAAACTAGCCGGCTCCCTTTAGCAGGGAATTGCTTTTCCGGTGTAGAATTGGTTAACCGCGGAACGAAATGGACCGCGGTTTTTTCTTTGCTGAGTT
>JBLNEJ010000590.1:0-4990 GCA_050262535.1 Clostridia bacterium | reverse complement strand
AGGCAACGAAATCGCCTTGGTCCCGCAATCCGTCAACTATCTTGATCCACTCATGCGCGTAGGGGAGCAGGTCCGCATCTCGGCAAGGGGGACGGATTCGGCCGAGCGCCAACGAAAAGCATTTGCCCAATTCAAGCTAGGAGCACATGTCGAGCGTCTGTTTCCGTTTCAGCTTTCCGGAGGGATGGCGCGTCGTGTACTAGTCTCGACTGCAACCGTCGGCAGAGCCGAGCTGATCATTGCCGACGAACCGACACCCGGGTTGAATGCAGATGTAGTCATGGAAGCACTCCGGCAATTTCGAGAGCTTGCCGACCAAGGATGTGCCGTCCTGCTGATTACCCATGATATCGAATCGGCGCTGCTGATCGCGGACAAGGTGGCCGTCTTTTATGCCGGGACAACGGTAGAAGTGGCAACTGCAGACGATTTCGCCAACAAGGGAGAACGCCTACGGCATCCATATACGAAGGCATTGTGGCGGGCATTGCCGCAAAATGACTTTGTTCCCATTCCCGGAACCCAGCCTCATGCGCGTGATTTCCCATCAGGCTGCCTGTTTGCGCCGCGCTGTGAAGCTGCTACCGCAGCGTGCAGCGAATCGCGCCCGACGATGCGTGCTGTGCGCGGTGGATTGGTGAGGTGTCCGCATGCTTCTTGAAGGAAAGGGACTTGGTTTTCGCTATGCACGCGGGCCTTGGCTGTTCCGACAGCTGGATATCGCGATCCAGGCTGGAGAAGTGGTCGGATTGACTGGACCAAGCGGTTGCGGAAAAACATCGCTTGGGCGCCTGCTTGCATGCTATGAACAGCCGCTGGAAGGGACGATTTTACTGAACGGCCACCCCTTGCCCAAGGAGGGGCACCATCCCGTGCAACTGGTGTTCCAGCACCCGGAAAAGGCGGTTAACCCTCGTTGGAGGATGCACCGTACGCTGACGGAAGGCTGGAAGCCTGATGAGACGATGCTGGAGCGGTTCGGTATTCGGACAGAATGGCTCTATCGCTGGCCCAATGAACTGTCGGGAGGAGAGCTGCAACGGTTTTGTATCGCAAGAGCGCTTGGACCGCAAACGAAATACTTGATTGCGGACGAAATGACGACCATGCTCGATGCGATCACACAGGCGCAAATCTGGCAGGCCGTCCTCGACATTGCGATGGAACGGAATCTGGGTGTTCTGGTGATTAGTCATGAACGCTCCCTGATCCAACGTCTGTGCAGTCGGGTGATCAATTGGGCGGCAGATTAGTTTGATAAGCACAAATCATGATTGGTTCGTGCTTTTTGGTATGGTACGATAGACATGGTGAGTGAAAGTGAGTCGCGACTACCATTATGGTTTGAAAGGAATGATCCTCCTGATCCGTAAAATGAGCAAACCAGTCGTTGTACTTCTTGCCGTCCTCATTGCGGCCTATGCAGTGATCCAGTACGGATTTTTTCGGCCGCAGGACGCGGGCTTGGTTTCATTGAAACTTTCCACGCCCGGCTTTCAATTGGAACCGTGGAAGTATGCCCTGTACAGCCATATTGGAACAGCCGTTGTCGCCATGCTAATCGGGCCTGTCCAACTATTTTGGAAGCCTGTAGGAATGCGTCGGCTTCGATTGCATCGTCTGCTCGGATATACTTATGTGCTCACGATAACGTTGAGCGGGCTGGTCAGTTTGTATTTGGCCATGCATACACTGGGTGGCTGGAAAGCGGGGCTTGGCTTTCTCGTACTGGATCTGCTTTGGATGGTTACCACGTGGATCAGTGTACGGAGCATCCTGGTGAATAACGTTCGCGCCCATAAGGAATGGATGCTGCGCAGTTACGCGCTGACCTTCGCCGCAGTGACGCTGCGCCTCTGGTTGCCTGTGCTCGTCCTGTTCTTTCGAGGCGATTTCGTGTCAGCGTACCAGCTTGTTGCCTGGGTATGTTGGGTTCCGAACCTGTTGCTCATGGAAATGGTGATCCGGGTACGAAAGAAAGCTGCAGTGAAGACGATCATGTAAAGGAGATCGCGGGGAGTGAAGTGAAGATGCTGACAGTCAAGCAACATGTTTTTCAACACACTGTCCGCACATCAGAGGTCGATGTTGCAGGCGTGGTGTACCATGCCAAGTATTTGGAGTATATGGACTGGGCAAGAGGGGAATGGCTGTTCGAGAGCGGGTGCTCGGCAGAAGAGATGATCGAACAGCAGATGGTAGCGGTAGTTGCCAACATTACCATAACATATCGACGTCCACTGAAAATGCGCGACCCGATCAAAATCGTCACCACTCCGGTGAAAGCGGGGACGAAAAGCTTCGTCGTTCGTCAGGAAATCATCCTGGCAGATGACTTGTGTGCGTGTGAGGCGGACATCACAATGGTCATGGTGGATATGAAAGAACAACGCTCGGTACCGTTACCGGCAAAACTGAAAAGCTTGTTTCCTGACAATACATAAAGAGGATGGCTCCTGCTTGCACAAAGCCTTCAATAGAGGGAAGTTCCTTTTGCAGCCAAAATCAAATGCCGGTCTGCCTAATTTTTTAGGCAAACCGGCATTTTGTTGTTATCTTGCTGATGATTCGCTGCGATTACGTGCAAACAGCCCGTTGACAACAATTTCTACATCATGTTACTGTATTACTGAACTAATACAGTAACACTCCGCTTCAGATGGAGGTACCGATGGAATTCAATCAGAGAGAACCGATCTACAGCCAAATCATTGATGAGTTCAAATTGAAGTTCATCAACGGAACCTACCAATTGGGTCAGGAAATTCCCTCACGACGTGAGCTTGCCAAGCAGCTCGGAGTCAACCCGAATACAATTCAACGGGCGTATCGGGAGATGGAGGACATGTCCCTGATCATCACGGTACGTGGACAGGGGAGTTTTATGACCCGTGATCAGGCGATCCTTGTCGCACTGCGTGAAGAAGCGATGAAGGAGACGGTCAGCCGCAGCATCGAGACGCTGCGGTCTTTTGGAATACCGGATGAGGATATTTTGGATACGATGAAAAAATATGTCGAGAGGAGCAAACAGCCATGATCAACGTGCGGCACGCGATCAAACAATTTGGCCAGACAAAAGCGCTCGACGATTTGTCCTTTACCATCGCGGAGGGAAAAATCTGCGGTTTGGTCGGAACAAACGGATCAGGGAAATCAACCATACTCAAAGCGATCGCCGGCCTCATCCGTTTGGATCATGGCGAAATCACGATCGATGGCAAAGCGCCATGTCTGGAGACGAGAGGGGTGATAACCTATCTCCCCGACGGGGATGTCTGGTATCCATGGATGACAGTATCCGATGCAATGCGTTACATGAAGGATTTTTATTGGGATTGGGATGAACGGAAGGCGAAGCGCCTGCTGGATGATTTCAACCTGAGAGAGGACTGGGTGATTCAGTTCGCTTCCAAGGGAACACAGACCAAAATGAAGCTGCTGCTTGCACTGAGCCGTCAGGCCAAATATTTGTTACTTGATGAACCGTTCTCAGGGATTGATCCGTTCGCCCGGCAGGAAATCGCCCAAGCGATCATGGAAGATTTTTTGGAGGAAGGGCAAACGATCATCATCAGTACACATGAAGTGGCCGATGTGGAAATGCTGCTGGATGACATCTATTTTTTGCACAAGGGGAAGCTGTTGCTTGACGGGAACGTGGAAAGCTTGAAGCAAATCCATAACAAGTCGATGGTTGACTTGCTGAGAGAGGTGTATCAGCATGCATGCGTTTAAACGATTGCTCAAAACCGATTTGCGCAGCCTCCGCAACACGATTCTCGTAAGCGCAGCGGGGATCATGATGCTGAACTTCATCCTGCTTTTCGTCTTAACTCAATTCGATGTCGAATTCAACATGATAGAGCTTGTGCGCAATTTGAATATTTCTGCGTTTATGGCCGTTCTTCTGATCCCTTTTCTCCATACGTATCGCATCTGGGACAAGGAATGGAAACGTCATACGATCCTGCTATTGTTGTCTCTTCCGGTTACACGCATGCAAGTGCTGGTGTCCAAATATATTGCAATATTGGTTGAATGTCTGATCGTTGTGACAATCATGCTGGCAGGGCTTGCGGTGCAAAACTGGGCCGTAGACGGACAGATGTTCCGCATGGAGCCGCTCGTCACGATCACACTGGAGAAGGTACTATTTGCTGCAGGGTTTCTGTTCGATTTTACGAGCTTGATCTTCATGTGCTTTTTTTGCACACTCCTGGGAAAATGTTTTCCCACCTATTCGCTACTGGTCACATGTACGGTGTTTGTCGTTGGAATGTTCGGAACCTTTGCCGTTACCCTCATGCTACAATCGATTCTTGTACTCTATTTGTTTGGGGGGGCATATTTTTTGGGAAGCTTGTATGTATTGGAAAAGAGGGTTGTGGTTCCATGAAAACCGCTTCGTTTTTCAATGAATTTCTGGCAAATGCTGCACAGGTCGGGAGCGTAGTCCCCAGCTCGATCTTTTTGACCTACAAAATGATGCCTCCGACCTTACCCTGGCACAAGATGGACACCATTGCCGAGCTTGGACCGGGCACGGGTGTGTTTACACGCTACATTGAGGAGAAGCGAAAACCGTCAAGCCGTTTCTATCTGTTTGAACAAAACGATCGCTTCCGTCAGCAATTGCGTCAGTGCTATCCCCATGTGCCCATCATGGATGATGCACTCCGTTTGGGAGAAGTCGTTCGAGAAACAGGGCGACCGTTTGACCTGATCGTATCGGGGCTGCCCTTTGCGAATTTTCCAGCTGAGTTGCAGGAGCAGCTTTTTCTGTCCATCCATGAAGCATTGGCGGATTCAGGAACATTTGTCGCGTTTCAATATACGTTGCTGCTCAAAAAGAAATTCTGCGACCATTTTCCCGTGATGGATATTGGCTACACGGTCATGAACGTTCCTCCTGCGTGGGTGTTCAGATGCCAAAAAGTGCAATCGGGCACACTCCCCATGTCAAGAATATAATACGTTGAACCCAAAT
>JBLNEJ010000589.1:0-2992 GCA_050262535.1 Clostridia bacterium | reverse complement strand
ATGCGGTCCAGCTTGACTGTGTCTTTATCCCAATAGGTTGGGCTCTTTACGAACACGATCTTGCTCTTGTGCTCCCACGTATCCATGATAAACGGCCCGTTCCCAACGATGGTTTTGGCGTCAGCTGCCCACTTCGGATTGCTTTCAACCGTTTTTTGGTGCAACGGGAACAAGGTCGTAAACTGAGTCAGCTCCCGGAAAAACGGTGTCGGCGATTTCAAGGTGAATTCGAGCGTGTAGTCATCCACAGCCTTTACGCCGACGTCCTCTGCTTTTCCCTTGCCTGTATTAAACTCTTCCCCGCCTTTGAGATAGTAGAGCTGGTATGCATATTCCGATGCGGTTTTCGGATCAAGATTGCGTTTGAGGGCATATTCGAAATCATGAGCGGTAACGGAATCGCCATTTTGCCATTTCGCATCCTTTCTGATCTTGAACGTAAAGGAAGTAAAGTCAGGCGAATTGGTAAAGCTTTCCGCTACGGCGTTGACCAGTTGGCCGTTCACATCGTACGTCGTCAACCCTTCAAAAACCGCGTTGATCATGTCCATCGAGTCGGAATCGGTCGCGATCCCCGGGTCCATGGTCGGCGGCTCTCCGCTGATCGTCCAGCGCAAGACCATTTGCTCTGCTTTTGCCGGTTCAGCTGTCTGCGACTGGGTGGCTGGCGCATTCGTTGCTGCAGGTTGGGACGTTTCCGCAGGCTTGCTGCTGCACCCTACTACCAAACTAAAGCACGCAGCCATACTGGTTACTACTGTGAGCCACTTTTTCATGAAGACCCCCCTGTTTATGTGCGAGTTTTCTAAAGAATGGAAACTTTCAATCATGTACAAAGGATAGTTCAGTTGTGTGTATTTGTCATTCACCAATTTGGATAAAAATACGTGTTTTTTTGTTCGGTGACTCTGTTATTTTGTTACAACATGTCTTATCCGTTACAGACCACTTTCCCTTACATAATTTTTCTAGATTGGAAACATCCCTTCACCTCCTGCGTCAAACAGAATGAACGCATAACCATTTGATGAGGTGAACGAAATGAATACCAAACGAAATCTGATCGCCCTTTCTACTTTTGCCATGCTGACTCTCTCAATCTCCCCGCACATTTTCGCTGCATCGCCGCTTCAAACGACACCAGACAAAACAACGCGATCACATCAAGGGAAAGCCCATGACCATCATAAATCGGTAAAAGAAACGACCGTCACAGCAGCAGAGGGCATCCAGCTGATCGTCAATGCCCTGAAGCTGAACATTGATCATATTCGTTTCTTTAAAAAGCCGGAAGCAACCGATTATTTTGCCCATGCGGATAATAAAGCATGGTATGCAGATGTGTTGATCGTCGCCGCGCTTAACGGGCTGGATTTGCCAGCCGATCTTGACCCGAATCAATTGTGGACAAAGGAAGAGTTCATCCACCAGCTTATTTCAGCAATGGAGAAGACGAACAAACTCCCTATGATCAAGATTGCACCTGTAGCATTAGGAGATCATGATGAGTTGAACCCGGATTATGAAGGGACGATCCAAAGAGCCATCGCTTTCGGGATCGCCTCCTTGGATGCAGAAGGGAATTTGCATCCGAAAGCGGTGCTGTCCCGTAGTGACGCAACTAAAATGATCGGAACAGCAATGGAATATATTCAGTCCCATTCGGAGTTGCCACAGAAGTAAGGCATTGATCGGAAAAGGGAGCGGGCACGATGTCACCGCTCCCTTTTCATTTGCTCTCCTTCCTGTGTATGTCATAGCTGGTGTCGTGCCGGCGATGAATCAGGACGTTTCTCGGCAGTCCAATGAAATGGCTACGATTTGCCGCTCATTTTACCAGCTTTGGTATCTCATAACGTTCATTTTCGTTTACAATGGTAGTAATTTTCAGAACGGAGAAACGATTGTGTGGAGACCCTATGAAGAGATAAGAAAACACCCGCCTGATTTTCGAGTTGCATATCAATTTTATTCTGAAGCAGAAGGCGGCAGAAAATGTGCACCGTCTCAAGGATATCGGAGTGACTTTTCCTACGATGGTGACGATATCACGGATGGACTTTATGTTATCCATCCTGAATTTGAGGATGAAAACGGGAATGTCATGCCGAACCCGACAAGCCTGTTACGATAAAAGGAACCGCTAGAATGTGGATTCTTTTTCCCGAGATGCGTAAAGAGGTTCATTGCGCCAGGATTAAGCCTGGTGTAATCGGGTACTTCATGGAAGGTCCCAGGAAAGTAGCTGTAGTGGAAGTGATCGAGATAATCGGATTGCATACAAATCCATCGTTCTGAACGTACAAACATTCTGTGCGTATGAAATGACGATTCGATTTGATTCTACTAGCTTGAACGGTTGTGCCTTTTTGTCGATCTACTATCCTTCCAATCGTGTCCTTTACCTGAACTGAAAGGACGGTTGCATTGTGCCTTATCTTATCGGAACGATACTCTGGTTTTTTCTCATTACACAAAGCTTTCATGAATTGTCTACATTCGAACCTAACCATCCCCCGTCATTCCGGTACAGTGTTAGTGTTTTAGAGGCTAATTTTGTAACGGTTCTGTATCTTTTTTATTTGCTCCTTGTATTCTGGTACAAAGAGAGATGGAAATATGCTTTGCTGACGTTAGTCGTCCTTACTATTTTTATATATTTCAATCTCTTTGTATTTTAGGGTAAGTGCGTTGACAAGGAAACACAGTATCGGTGTTACGCTTGAAGAGGTCCTTTACATGAAGGAAGCTGAAATCGTCGTTGTGAATTTATTGGATTTCATACATCGTGTTTACATAAATACGTAATTCAACCGACATTCATTCTTGAAAAACTACCCTATTATAGAATTGTGCAGAAAAAACGGACAATCCATTGGTGTTGCCGGGTCTGCAGGACGTTCTTTCAATCCGATTTCCTCCCCTCTATCCACGGCTTCCAGCCGTGATTTTTTTATGCAACCATGAAATCAAAATTGAATTCAAACATTAC
>JBLNEJ010000588.1:0-4537 GCA_050262535.1 Clostridia bacterium | reverse complement strand
AACGACTGTTGAGGAGGAACATGGATGAAAGTGACATGGAACGAGCTTGTAATCGAGGGCACACCCCAAGAGATTCAATCGTTTATGCTGATGTGCAACATGCTGCCAGTTGAACAGCCGGAAAAGAAAGAGAGCAATGCGTCTGATATCCCCGAATGGCGGCAAAACTTGTATCGTGAACTGTTACATAAAAGTTATTACGGTAAACTATTTGCTCAAAGCGCGGTCAGAGGCAGTTGAAAACCTTTTGACCCAGCTTGACTTTTCGACAAATAAACTAGTAAAATGATCTAATAGTAAGACAATTTGCAAGCAGAAGAGTAGAGGAGGATTTTTGAGATGAGTACAGTTGAGCTTCAAGACGGATATTTCGGGCAATTTGGTGGCAGCTTCGTGCCGCCTGAATTACAAGAGGTTCTGGACTTTTTGGCGGACCAATTCAACAAATACAAGGATGATCCGGAATTCAAGGCAGACTATGTGTACTATTTGAAAGAATATGTCGGTCGTGAAAATCCGCTTACATTTGCCCACAATCTTACCGAAAAGCTTGGCGGGGCCAAGATCTATTTGAAACGCGAGGATTTGAACCATACAGGGGCACATAAAATCAACAACGTGATCGGCCAGATTTTACTGGCGAAACGAATGGGTGCCCATCGCATCATCGCTGAAACAGGCGCGGGTCAGCACGGTGTAGCGACTGCGACAGCTTGTGCCATGTTCAACATGGATTGCACCATTTATATGGGAGCAGAGGATATTCGCCGTCAAGCGCTCAATGTGTTTCGGATGGAGTTGTTAGGCGCGAAGGTCATTTCCGTTTCCAAAGGCCAAGGACGTCTGAAGGACGCAGTCGATGAAGCGTTTGCTGACTTGGTGCAAAATTACAAGCATACGTTTTATTTGCTCGGTTCTGCAGTTGGACCGCATCCGTTCCCGACGATGGTCAAGCACTTCCAAGCGATCATCAGCGAGGAGTCGAAGCGGCAAATTCTTGAAAAGGAAGGGCGCTTGCCGGATGCCGTTATTGCTTGTGCCGGGGGCGGGAGCAATGCGATCGGAGCTTTCGCTCATTACATCGACGAGCCAAGTGTACGCCTGATCGGCGTTGAGCCTGATCAAGCTGCTGCACTGACGAAGGGTGTTCCAGCCGTCTTGCATGGCTTCAAATGCTTGGTACTGCTCGATGAAAACGGTAATCCGCAGCCAACCTACTCGATTGCAGCCGGGCTCGATTATCCCGGTATCGGACCGGAGCACAGCTTCTTGAAGGAATCCGGCCGTGCCGAGTATTACACGGTAACGAATGAGGAAGTGTTGGAAGCATTCCAGGTGCTGTCGAAGACCGAGGGGATTATCCCGGCACTGGAAAGCTCACATGCGGTTGCCTATGCGATCAAGCTGGCGCCGACTCTTTCGAAGGACCAGATTCTGATTGTAAACTTGTCGGGTCGTGGTGACAAGGATGTCGAGCAAGTCTTCCATATGTTAAAAAAATAAACCGGTCAGGCCCAAATGGCCTGACTTTTTTCACTTCAGGTGAAATGAAAAATCAGAATCGTCCACAACTTGTAGTGAAATCGCTAGCACTTTCGTGATATGCTAGAAAAGAACGAATCATGATCGAAAAGGGGTTGGCAAATGATGATGGATATCAAAATGCCGGAATATTATAATTTTACGAGCCAAGTTGAAGCATACGCTGCTGCACACCCTGACAAACCAGCATTGTTCGTTGTGAACGAAGACGGAACGAACGAAAGCATTACATATGCCGAATTGATTCACTATACCAATCGACTTGCATCGGTCATTACTTCTTTAGGGGTAACACGTGGTGACAAGGCGATTGTCCTTGTGCCAAGAGGCATCGAAGCCTATGGCATTTATTTGGCTCTGGTTAAACTGGGTGTGGTGGTTATGCCGGGTTCCGAAATGCTCCGCACCAAAGATATTGAATACCGTGTCAACCATGCTGGGGCAAAAATGGTGATTGCGTTTGATGGCATTACCGAGGAAGTAGAGCCTCTTCGTGAGACGTGCCCGACTCTGCAGCATTACGTGGTGACAGGCGACGCGAAGGCGGGATGGCTTTCCTTGACAGAGCTGGCTGAAGAAGCGGCAGAATGGACGGAAACCGTGAATACACGCTCGGATGAGCTGGCTTTTCTATCTTATACTTCTGGAACGACAGGTGGTCCGAAAGGTGTCATGCATGTGCACGGCTGGCCGTTTGCCCATCTGGCAGTAGCGGCTACGTATTGGCTCGACGTACATGAGGATGATATTGTCTGGGCAACAGCAGGTCCAGGATGGGCAAAATGGATCTGGAGTCCGTTTGTTTCGACACTGGGCAAAGGTGCAACCGCTTTCGTCTTCAAGGGGCGCTTTTCGCCGGAGCAATATCTTTCTCTGATGGAGCAATATCCAGTTTCGGTCCTTTGCGCAACACCGACGGAGTATCGACTAATGGCCAAGGCAAACGGTCTGGAAGAATACAACCTGAATGCGCTGCGCTCCGCTTGTTCGGCAGGCGAGCCGTTAAATCGTGAAGTGATCGATACGTTCAGACGCGTATTTGACATTACGGTCCGCGATGGGTATGGACAAACGGAAAACACGTTGCTAGTTGGGACGTTTGTTGGCGTTGAACCGCGCCCGGGATCGATGGGCAAGCCTTCCCCTGTGGTGAATGTTGCCATCATTGATGAGGCAGGTACGCCATTGCCTATAGGAGAGGTTGGAGATATCGCCATCGAGCGGGGCATGATTGCGTTGTTTAAAGGGTATCTGAACGATCCGGAGCGAACCGCACGCGCTTTTCGCGGCGATTGGTACGTAACCGGTGACCAGGGACGGATGGATCAGGATGGCTACATCTGGTTTGAAGGCCGTTCGGATGACATTATCATATCCAGCGGATACACAATCGGACCGTTTGAAGTCGAGGACGCCTTGGTAAAGCATGCGGCTGTTGCTGAATGCGCAGCCGTCGCAAGTCCAGACCCGGAACGAGGCCATGTGGTCAAGGCGTTTATCGTGTTAAAGCAAGGATTTGCAGGTTCAGACGAGCTCGTCGCGGAATTACAGGAGCATGTGAAGCATATGACCGCTCCATACAAATATCCGCGAAAAATTGAGTTCGTGACCGAACTGCCCAAAACGAACTCGGGCAAAATTCGCCGGATCGAGCTGCGCCATCAGGAAGAAGCAAGCGTTTAGGGCGTACGTTTGACCAAATAAGCGACTAATTGTGTAAGTGAGTGAAAAATATCTTTACAAATAGCGAATTGTTGGGTAAGATGAGTACGTAACGAAAGTAATCAAGAAGTTCATAGGGGAACAATTGGTGGAGCCTGTCATTTGCAGGCTCCTTTTTGCATTTTTTCGGATGTGCGGGGGATTGCAGGCTTGCAATTGACAGAATTATTCATGCAATTCTCCTGGAGAGGAGTGAAATGAGATGCGTGGGGAACGATATTTGTTTACACAGTAGTTGATCGCACTGACTTTATACCTAGCAGGAGGGTTACATGGAACAGCAAGCAATTTTGGCAATCGGCATTTTCCTTGTTATTTATGCAATGATCATTTCAGAAAAAATCCATCGGACAATCGTCGCTATGATCGGTGGAATCTTGATGGTTGCTCTTGGCATCGTTGATCAGGAGACAGCGCTACATCACATTGATTTCAACACGCTGGGCTTGCTGGTGGGAATGATGATTATCGTCGCAATCACTGCTGAAACCGGTCTGTTCAAATACATTGCGGTACTGGCTGCAAAGCGGGCAAAAGGTGAGCCAGTGCGCATATTGGTCGCATTGGCGCTGATTACTGCATTTGGCTCCGCTTTTCTCGATAACGTGACAACGGTCTTGCTGATGGTCCCGGTAACGTTCAGTATCACCCGACAATTGCGCGTACCGCCGCTGCCGTTTTTGATCTCTCAAATTATTGCATGCAACATCGGGGGAACCGCGACGCTTATCGGGGACCCGCCAAATATTATGATCGGAAGCGCGGTAAAGGAATTGACGTTCATGGCCTTTATTGCCAACCTGACGCCTGTTGTGATCATCATCATGATCGCGACCATTCCGCTGTTTGTGCTCATCTTCCGAAACCAGATCAAAACGACACCGGAATTGAAGCAAAGCTTGATGGATGTCGATGAAAAAGAATACATCACGGATCATAAGCTGCTGAAGAAAAGCCTGTTTGTGATGGGGTTGACGATCCTTGGATTTTTCTTGCACCAGGCACTGCATCTGGAATCCGCAACGGTCGCGCTTGCAGGAGCATTCCTGTTATTGCTGCTGACCGGCGAGCATATGCTGGAGGAAGCGTTTGTCAAAGTGGAATGGACAACCATTTTCTTCTTTGTCGGCTTGTTTGTTCTCGTTTCCGGGTTGATCGAGACAGGAGTCATTGCCCAGTTGGCCGAAAAAGCGGTTGATTTGACGGGAGGAGATTTGGTTGCCGCGTCAATGCTGATCATGTGGCTTAGTGCGATCGCCTCCGCGTTTATTGA
>JBLNEJ010000587.1:0-5541 GCA_050262535.1 Clostridia bacterium | reverse complement strand
TTTGGACCGAAAAAACTGCCCGAATTGGGTCGTGCCGTCGGTCATACGCTGAAAGAATTCAAAAATGCTACACGCGGATTAACGAAGGATGACGACGAAGAGGAACAAAAGGAACAACCGAAAAAACCGGAATTGACAGCAGCGAGCCAAACCGCCAGCGCTGCACCTAGCTTGCAAAAAGAAGACGTAGATCGCGAAAAGCTCGAAAAAGAAATTCGCGAGCGCCTCGAGCGTGAGCGTCTGGAAGCGGAAATCCGTGAAAAAATCGAGAAGGAACGTCTGCTGACGAAAGAGGAACAAACAAAAGCGTAAGAAGCGGGGCAGGTGTAAGCATGGATAGCCAACGTGAAATGACGATGGTGGAGCACCTGACAGAACTGCGAAAGCGGATCATTTGGGTGTTGGTAGTCTTTGTGCTGGCTGTGATTCTGGGACTGTTCGTTGCAGGACCGGTAATCACCTACATGAAGCAGGATCCGATGGCCGGAGGAGTGCCGCTGAAATCGTTCCACCCATCCGATGCGCTGCAGGTGTATATGCAGTTTTCCTTTGTCATTGGACTGATTGTGACATTGCCGGTTGCGCTTTATCAGGTGTGGCGATTTGTCAGCCCTGGCCTGCGGCTGGAGGAACGGCGGGGGACGCTTTATTTTATCCCGTTTGCCTGCATTTTGTTTATCATTGGAATCTTGTTTGGCTATTATGTTGTGTTTCCGATGGTCATCCATTTTCTGTCGGGTATTACCGCGGAGATGGCTGCGGAACAGAACTATGGAATCGCGCAATATTTCAGTTTTATGTTTAATATGGTTATCCCGTTCGGCATCCTGTTTGAATTGCCGATCGTGGTCATGTTTCTGACCAAACTGCGCATCCTGAATCCGATGCGATTGGCCAAAATGAGAAAAATTTCGTATTTTGTCTTGGCGGTCATTGCAATCACACTGACGCCACCGGATTTTATCAGCGATTTTTTGGTCACGATCCCGCTCTTTATTTTATACGAAGCAAGCATCTGGCTCTCCAAAATCGTCTATCGCAAACAGCTGAAAGAAGACGAGGAGTGGCAGCGAAACTACGGAACAACCGAAGAAAACCATCTCCTGCCTTAACCAAAGGGCGGAGATGGTTTTTACTTTTTTGGAGATACTAGGCTCATCAACATTGGGCTAAGGATGTGAAGGGCATGTCGTTTTTCCTTGCGCTTTGCTTGCTGTTTTCAGCGTTTGCGCCTGCGGCAGCGGATCAAGTGGAGCTGTTCGACAGTGATCGGGAGAAGGTTGTTGAGACGTTTGAGAATTCGCAGGCATTTCAAGAGAGTGCCGTACATATTTTAAACAGCGTGAGCGGAAGAGTGATGGATTTTGCCCCTTCCCTTCAAAAGGTGCTGATCGTGAAAATCCCGCTCGTTCCTCCTCGCGCCCTTTCCGTACCGAAAGCGGGGATTGATGATACGCTGACGGCTGTTTTCGTGGTCATCCCCAAGCAGGGAGTACGCAAGCCGTGGCTGATCGCCCATACGAAAAAAGAGGAGACGCTGCTCATGGAATTCACGCAAGAACTCTCGGCTTTGCGGCAATTGATCGGCAAACGGTAGCTTGTTTATTTTTTGGCGGTACGCCCGGCTGTGATGAAATTTTGGGTGAAGTAGTCATAATACACGCCAACACCAAGCTGCAAAAAGTCCTTCTCCAGGATGTTCTTGCGATGGCCGGGACTGTTCATCCAGCTTTCATAGGCTTCGATGGCGTCAGGAAAGCCGGCGGCAATGTTTTCGCCTGCCATTTGGTAGCTGACCCCTGCCTTTTTCAGCCTTTGAAACGGGTCCAAACCCGTGCTTGATGAAACGTGGTCAAAAAAGCGGTTCATCTCCATATCCTTGCTATGGCCGCGCGCGACCTTCGCCGCATTGGCATGCCAGGTCAGGGCAGGCAGTTTGTTGCGAAAGCGAATGACGTTGGTCAGATCGAGAATTTGCCGTTCATGCGCTTCATTGACGGCTTCCTGCTGCTTGATGCTCAGGCGGGGGGGATCAAAATCGGGAGCGGTGCCTTGATACGTCCATTTCGTTTCATAAAAGCCGCCCCGCAACAGCATCAGTTGATCAATCAGTCTGATCGCGTTTACAGTTGCATTGTTGTGCTTGTCCAGGTAGAAGATGATCGGGGTGTTTTCTTCCAGCACAAGCGGTCGTTCCTTGGGTTGATTGGTGATTTTTACGTTGGCGCTCTGGAAAGTGAACGAGACGACAGGTACAATCGGGTATTTGCGGCTTACTGAATCGTAGGTAGATCCGATTCGAACACCTTCCACTTCAGCGCCTGGGGCGTTGGAGTAAAGATCGACTACTTTTCCGTTTACTATGCCCACCTGCAAGTACCGATTGGGGTTCTGGTTGTAAATCCACCATTCGTAACCGAGCTGTGCGGGGTCTTTTCGAGCAGGTTTGCCAAGCTTTGCAATAACCTGCTGCTCGGTCATGCCCAATGACAGGCCAAAGAGCGAAAAACGACTTTTGGCTTCCTCCTGTTTTGCTGGTGCTGGTGCAGAGGTTTTACTTCCGGTTGTTTTGGGGCTTGTCTGTACGCCAGAGACAGCGGCTGCTGAGGCGAAGGTCGGAACCGCTTCAGGTTTAGTCGGTCGCTGACCAAGCCATACTGTTGAAGTGGATGGATCATACCCTGCCGGTTTGTTCAAATGCTGGCTGACCAGCGTAATCGGGCCATATACTGTTCCTTGATACTGGATCGCTGGTGGTACCGCCGTATTTTTGCTTCGAACGACGGTTCCGTCAATGTACAAGGCTAATGGACGCAAGGTGAGACGATCGGATTTGTTTGGACCGACAGCAACCATTTGCGAGATTCCCAGAGAGAGCAGAAGCAGTACGGCAATGACAATCCATTTGCGCAATAGTATCCCTCCCAAGCTTTGCAAGTAAACTATCTTTGCTCTTAACTATATGTGGTAAATAGGTTGATAGAACCGTGTGCAGTTTTTTTCGAAGGACGATTCAAAACTACTTGCAATGTTGTCGGGGATTCATTATTATAGGAATTGGGTGTTAGCACTCCTCTAAGGTGAGTGCTAATAACGAAATACACATCTACATATTTTCAAGGAGGGTGTTTTTTGTGTTGAAGCCATTAGGTGACCGTGTGGTAATTGAAGCAATTTCCAAGGATGAAACTACCGCTAGCGGGATTGTTCTCCCTGACACAGCAAAAGAAAAACCACAAGAAGGCCGCGTTGTTGCAGTCGGTTCCGGTCGCGTAGCTGACAACGGCGAGCGCATCGCATTGGAAGTGAAAGAGGGCGACAAAGTCATCTTCTCCAAATACGCTGGAACTGAAGTAAAGGTGGACAACAAAGAACTGCTCGTTCTGCGTGAATCCGACATTTTGGCTATTATCGGGTAATTACCGTACCCTTTCGCATTGAACGATATACCCCAAACTATCTATTAGGAGGTTGAGCCACAAATGGCTAAACAAATTAAGTTCTCCGAAGATGCACGCCGTTCCATGCTGCGCGGTGTTGAAGCACTTGCAAATGCAGTAAAAGTAACCCTCGGTCCAAAAGGCCGCAATGTTGTATTGGAGAAAAAATTCGGTTCCCCGTTGATCACCAATGACGGTGTAACCATCGCGAAAGAAATCGAACTCGAAGACGCTTACGAAAACATGGGTGCGCAACTCGTTAAAGAAGTAGCGACCAAAACCAACGATGTAGCGGGTGACGGTACTACAACTGCAACGGTTCTTGCCTATGCCATGATTCGTGAAGGTCTGAAAAACGTAACTGCTGGTGCTAACCCAATGGTTATCCGCCGCGGTATGGAGAAAGCAGTTCGCGCTGCTGTTGAAGAAATCAAATCGATCGCGAAGCCGGTTGAAAGCAAATCCGCAATCGCGCAAGTTGCTTCGATCTCCGCTGACGACCAAGAAGTGGGCAGCCTGATCGCTGAAGCAATGGAAAAAGTAGGCAAAGACGGCGTTATCACCGTTGAAGAATCCAAAGGCTTCACAACCGAGCTTGAAGTTGTCGAAGGTATGCAATTCGACCGTGGCTACGCTTCCCCTTACATGATTACAGATACTGACAAGATGGAAGCGGTTCTGAACAACCCTTACATCCTGATCACTGACAAGAAAATCTCCAACATCCAAGAGGTTCTGCCTGTACTTGAGCAAGTGGTACAAAGCGGCAAACCGCTCTTGATCATTGCTGAAGACGTAGAAGGCGAAGCTTTGGCTACGTTGGTTGTGAACAAACTGCGCGGTACCTTTACTGCAGTTGCTGTTAAAGCTCCAGGCTTCGGCGACCGCCGCAAAGCTATGCTGCAAGATATCGCTGCTTTGACTGGTGGCGAAGTGATCACCGAGGAACTGGGTCTCGACCTGAAATCCACCAAAATTACCCAACTCGGCCGTGCTGGCAAAGTTGTTGTTACCAAAGAAAATACAACCGTTGTTGAAGGTGCTGGTGACAAAGACGCAATTGATAGCCGCGTTGCACAAATCCGTCAACAAGTCGAGGACACCACATCCGATTTCGATCGTGAAAAACTGCAAGAGCGTCTGGCTAAACTGGCTGGCGGCGTAGCGGTTATTAAAGTGGGGGCTGCAACTGAAACGGAACTGAAAGAGAAGAAGCTCCGCATCGAGGATGCTCTCAACTCTACTCGTGCTGCAGTTGAAGAAGGTATCGTCCCTGGTGGTGGTACCACTTTGATCAATGCAATCTCTGCAGTTCAGGCAGTCAAAGCGGAAGGCGATGAAGCAGTAGGTGTATCCATCGTTCTGCGTTCCTTGGAGGAGCCAATCCGTCAAATCGCAGCAAACGCAGGCCTGGAAGGCTCTGTTATCGTTGATCGTCTGAAAAAAGAACCTGTTGGCGTAGGCTTCAACGCAGCTACCGAAGAGTATGTCAACATGCTTGAAGCAGGTATCGTAGATGCTGCAAAAGTAACTCGTTCGGCACTCTCCAACGCTGCTTCCGTTGCGGCTATGTTCTTGACAACTGAAGCGGTTGTTGCTGACAAACCAGAAGAAAACAAAGCACCAGCAGGCATGCCTGATATGGGCGGCATGGGCATGATGTAATTTGGCTTTGGCCTATGAGGGGCGGACTTCGGTTCGCCTCTTTTTTATTTTTGTTGTTGTGTTTGTATTCACTTAATTAATTTCGACCAGAGTAAAAACTAATTCATTTTTTGCTTGCCTTTTTCTTTTGGATTTGATACTATTACTTTTGTCGCTTCTGAACCAGAGGAAAGATTAAGAAAAGAAATCAAAATTAACTCTTGACTCGAGGTTAGCAAGTGTGATAGAGTTTAGAGGGTCGGCGCTGAAAAAGCGGATGACTTGAACCATAAGAAATGCTCTTTGAAAACTGAACAGCGAAGCGTTTGATAATCGTGATGTTCATGAAACATCACAAGCCAAAATTTGTTTTTGAATCAGCTTCAACTCAACTTTAATGGAGAGTTTGATCCTGGCTCAGGACGAACGCTGGCGGCGTGCCTAATACATGCAAGTC
>JBLNEJ010000586.1:0-5018 GCA_050262535.1 Clostridia bacterium | reverse complement strand
GGGCAAAAACACTGAATGAACCGGACTTGTCGGAGAGAAAATAAGGAACATGCGGTTACAGGAGGGTATAACAGAATGGAGCATTTGTTAGCGGAGCAGTATCGGGAAGGCTTGCAGCAATTCGGTCAAGTGATGCCAGCCGTAATGGAGACCTATAATGAATTCACCAATCAATGCTTTTCGGATGGTGAGCTGACCTCGAAGGAAAAGCATCTGATTGCATTGGGAATCTCCCTGTACTCGGGAAACGAACATTGCATTGTCTACCATGTAGAGGCATTGCTGCGAGAAGGCGCAACAAAGCAGGAGCTGGCCGAGACCGTAGCGGTGGCGGGTGCCTATGGAGGCGGAACAACGATGTCGCATGGGGTAATTCTTGTAAATGAGGTTTTGCAGGAAAGCGCCATGCGCATGCAATAGGGTAGGAAGCAAAAAGCCTCGCGTACCGGATGAAACCGGCAGCGAGGCCATACAAGTTATCCGACGTGAGACTTGGCTTTTGACCACTCATCGAGGCGCTTTTCCATTTCTTTGCGACCGAGGTGAATCGTATAAAAGTAACGCCGACGGGAAAGCTGGTTCAAAAAGTGCAAGGCAGAAGCGTAATTTCCTTTGGCCGCCTCAATTTCAGCCTGACAAAACAGATGATGCTCATGGCGTGCCTGTTTTCCCAAAAATGAGAGCGCTTCGATTGCATCCTGCAAATTCCCCATTCGTGCTTGGGAACAGATGATCAGGGAAAGCGCATTCGGTGAGCTTTGATCTCGCTCATACACCTGAATCGCGATGTCAAGAGCTTCCTCATAGTTCCCCCGGTAAAAATAGACAGCAGACAAATTGAGGAACAGATATTGCGCCAGTGCCTGATGGAACAAGGAGGGAGTCTGCTTGCACTCGGACAATCCTTTGGCAATAAATTGTTCGGCCGTGTCATAATTGCCTGACAAAATTTCGTGAGTCGATTTGTCGAGCATTGCCACCATTCGGGAGTTATTGCGGCGATAGGAGGCTTCCAGCAGCTTCATGATCCCCTCGGGTCGCTTTGACAGTGAGCTGAGATATTGATACCGAAATGGCCAATGTAGACGAAGGATTACGACGGACAGGACAGCCACAAGGCCGCAAATCACCGATATCCAATTCAGGCTGAACAATTCCATCGCGGCAACATCCTTTCCTATCGACTGCAATTGCATTTATCTTAGCACACAATGTCACAAGCGAATAGTAAGGGCACTTATTGCGGGAACACAAGCTCGCTTTTCTCTTTCAGCGAGGTGAGATCAAATGCCTTGACCTTGCTTGGCGAATACGTGTACAGCACATCGTTGATATACAGAATCCGCTGGATATTGTCATTGCTGTTGTACCATTCATACCCGGCTTTCTTTACCTGCTCAGCGGAAAGATGGGTAATCCGTTTGCGAAGCTGGAAGCCCTTTTCCAAATCGAGCTGGTAAATGTAGGCGCCCTGGAAGGAAAATTCGCCATAGGCCGGAAATTCATCGAATGCATTCGGTTCTCTTCGTTCAGCAGAAATCTTCATTTCCGTCACCGGGAAGGCGAGCAGATTTTTTTCACGGGAGAACAATAGTGCTTTGTGGTTATGCAACAGCTCGGAATCGGTTCCGCGATCCCCGATAATCTCCACGAATTTTTCCTTTGGATGCGCAACATCGGTCACATCAAACAACGCGACCTTCATTCCTTGGTACCATGCAAAATTCCCCGAGCCTTGCTTGGCTTCAATCGTATCCTTGCCAAACCCGATGATGTGATTTTCATCATACGGATGCAAGTAGTCGCTGTAGCCGGGAATTTTCAACGCGCCCAAAATTCGTGGTGCGTCCGGCTGCTTCAAATCGATGACGAACAACGGGTCCACCTTTTTAAACGTGACCATGTAAGCGCGATCGCCCATGAAACGGGCGGAGTAAATGCGTTCTCCAGGTGCAATCCCCTCAAGCTTACCTTTGATGGAGAGATTTTTGTTCAGTACGTACAAATTGTTCTTCGACGTATGCTCGTCTGTTCTCCACATATCGCCGCTAGTCGTTGCGATGCGCAAGTCCCCGTTATGCTCATCAAGCGAAAATTGATTGAGAATTGTCCCCGGCACCTCGCCTTTTCCGGTATAGTCCATCCGTCCATCCTTCAAGGCAAACTTGTAGATGCTGCTGTGCGCGAGCGGCGGCTCAGGGGCTCGGAACGAACTGACAGCGGGCTTCGCCGTAACAGGTGTGTCGTCCCATTTGGTTACTGTCACGTACAAGTTATTCGGAGAAGCATAGACCGTTTCACCATTGCCGAGGAAAGAGGAGACGTGCATCGCTTTCTTGCTTGATAAATCGACTGCTCCGACAAGTAGGTAGCTAGGATCAATCCGGTCCGGAAAATAGCGTGTATCTTCAAGTGAAATCGGTTTGTATTCGTCACTGCTGCTGCTGTCGCGATAAAAGGGGAGCTGCTTGAGTTCCTCTTCCTTCTGTTTGGTTTCCTGCATCGCATAGTAGTTGATCGCCTTGCTCGTCACCAGGTAAAGGGATTGGCCAATTTTGCGGGAAGCAACGTAGTAGCCGTCCAAATCGAGCTCACGCAGCTTCGTAATGTTCCCCTTGTCGGAAATGTCGTAGACGTAAGCGCGTACAGATTGGGGATTGTAATAGTAGCCGGCCTGGATCGCCCGTTTTTGGTACGGAGCCATCTCTTTCATTCCGATCACCACGAGATGCTGCTCATCGACGTAAAGCTCGGTTGGCATGAACCGATCCTGCTCGAAGGTAAGCTGCTTGATGACCTTCATGTCCGAAGCCGGGTAGGCACGGGAGATGACGACCTGATTGTTGGCGGCATGATACAGGTAGGTGCCGTCGGTTTTCAGCACATCGGCCTCATCAACCCCTTGTACCTGCACGTTCGTCGCGGAATAGCTGTTCGCAGCGCTGCTGTCCGCTGCTTCGGCGGCAGCAGGTGCGGCCATTACAGGGGCAGAACCGCCCGACATTTCCATCGCACCGAACTGAACAGTTCCTTTCATGAGCATTCGTTTCGATTCACGTTCATATACCTTGTTCATCAGTCGGGCGAGCTTGTCGACAGAGCCGACTTTCGGCAGTGTCGCAGCCGGGGATGTAGTGTCAGAAGGCACAGTTTTTGCGGAATTTGCATAGGAATCAATCGTCAGCATGGGAAACGACAGCGCGGCGACGATAAGCGTACCTAGCAATCCGATGATCCAACGGGATTTTTTCATCGGTGACCCTCCTTTTCGTTCTGGCAACGTTTTCTATCTTCTTTGACGGAGGATTTTCCGTTTTGTTTCTCATTTCGGGGAATTTTGTGGGAGGAAAAGCAACCAGGGAAGAGAAGCAGTAATACAGGAAATGTAAAAGCGAATCAAAGACAAGGGGACGAGGACGATGGAGAGCGCCAACAGGAGTGAAATCGTAAAGCAAGCCTTTGAGCAATATGACGGTCAGGTTCTGGGCTTGTCCAAAGAAGGCTTGATCAGCAAATACAGCAAAATGCTGGAGAACCCGTATACATTTTTTCGTGGCAGCGCCTATTTGTTTTTCCAGGACCTGCTGAAGCATCCGCTCTTAACCGAACGCAAGGAGCTGCCGACCTGGGTGCAAGGTGATTTGCACTTTGAGAACTTCGGCGCGTTTCACGATTCGGAGGGAGAAATCGTTTTCGATAGTAACGATTTCGACGAGGCTTACATAGGCTCCTACATGCTCGATGTTGCACGTATGGTTGTGAGCATCGTGCTTGTGGGCGAATCGCTCGGCTTTTCCAAAGTGGAGATCGCTGACGCGGTACAAACATACGTCAAACAATATGAGAAGCAACTGAGAAAGTACCAGAGCAAGGAGCGCGATCCGGTCACAACGCAATACAGCAAGAAAAATACGTCCGGTCCGATTCGCAAGCTGCTTAAAAAAGTAGAGAAGCGCCGTTCGCGTGCGACACTGCTGGCGCGTTTTGCCGAGCAGACCGAGGAAGGTTTGCGTTTCAAGCGCAATGACGAGCTTGAAAGTGTTGAGTCCGAAGTGGAAGCAGCGATTCGTGCCAACTGGCCGAGCTACATTCGCTCGATTCCTGCCGAGGAGCGTATGGTGGAAGGGAATTATGAGATCAAGGATATCGTGCACAAACGCAATTCCGGGACAGGCAGCCTGGGGTTGGAGCGTTACTATTTACTGATTGAAGGGGCGGACAAGTCCGCAGACGTGCAGGATGATATCGTTCTGGAAATGAAGGAAGCGCGTTATTCCGTTCTTGATGCGGTTTTGCCGACCCATGAAGAATTCCACGCACAATTTCCCCATGCCGGAGACCAGGTTGTAAAGAGCCAGCGTGCCATGCAGCATCAGACCGATCCGTTCCTTGGTGTGATGACCCTTAGCGAGAAGATGTACTATGTGCGCGAGCGTTCGCCCTATAAGAAAAAGCTGGCCGCGCAAGATATTACGAGCGCCGAGGATTTCGTGGAAACATGCAAAATCATGGCGAAGCTGACTGCCAAAATTCATGCCCGTGCAGATATCGATTTGGAGCAGGGCCTTCTCCATTATCACAGTGAGGATGCCATTCTTCGGGATATCGATGCTGATCGTAAGGCATGGCGCAAATCGCTTGTCCGGTTCGCCTTCGAATACACGGAGCAGGTGAAGGAAGATTATCAGCACTTCCAACGAATTTTGCAAAATCTTGGCGATCAATCACAGTCCCAATATGGTATAATAGGAGACGTTTCGTGAGACCCATACTTACTAGAGTGAAAGAGGCGACATAGATGGAAAAGTTCAAAGAAAGCATGCTTGCGCTGATTACCGAAACGTCCACATACTTGCCACCGGACGTGCGTCGTACAATCAACGAAGCGAAAAAGAAAGAAGATGAAGGCACTCGCTCGGCTTTGTCGTTGGCTACGATTGCCCAAAATATCACCATGGCAGAAGAAAACGTCTCTCCGATCTGCCAGGACACCGGGATGCCAACCTTTGAAATCAAAA
>JBLNEJ010000585.1:0-4239 GCA_050262535.1 Clostridia bacterium | reverse complement strand
CAATATGGAAGATTGGGAAGTAATACTAGATGCCGAACGGATCAATGTCAAGCAATACGGGGCACTGGGGAATGGTGTCACGGATGATACGGCTGCGATCCAGAAGGCAGTCAATGATTGTATCAGCAACAAAGGAAGTGTGCTGGTATTTCCTTTCGCCACCTACAAAATCACAGCCCCCATTATCATTACCAAAGCAACGAAGATTTACATTGAAGGAAATGGCTCCGTCATCAAAGGAAATCGTCACGATCTGTTCCGGATCGAGGATACGACACATTTTCACGTTCATCGCTTGTTTTATGAGTTGCCGGCTTCTGGGGGAACCGTTCGGTTTTTGCGGGGAATCCGCATGTCGTATGTCTCCTTGATTGATTGCCATGTGAAAAATGGAGCATTGGCCTTCTTTTTGAGCGCGTACGATGGAACACCGATCGATTACAATGACAAGTCATTCTGGAACCAGTTCATCCGCCTGGCGCGCTGCACCGCTTCAGCAGCCTACCTGGCCGACAATATCGTGATGTGCCAGAAAGCGAATAATGTAGTCATTGAGCAATGCTTGCTGGAAAAAGGAACAGGCGACGGGATCAAGTTCAATGGCGGCGATTGTGAGAACCTCTACATCGCCTATAACGAGATCCGGTATATGGATGGGGACGGCGTGGATATGTTCGGATCGGGGAGGTACCTGCATATTCATGACAATTACTTCAACAACATCAGCGGTTATCCGGCCAACCTGAAATTGTCCGGCGATGAGAACAACCAGGGTGGAACGACGTTTAAAGCGTGGTTTGTCAACAACCGGGTGGAAAACAATGCGCTTGCCCTTGGTTTGGCCAACGGGAAAAACATTCTGGTACAGGGCAATATTTTCAAGGCAAACGGAATCGACCCGAAGGACGGGACGAAGTATTCGCACCTGATTCATGTGAGTGAAAGTGCAGAAGATATTCGCTTTATCGACAACGACTTCTTTGAGAACAATGCGAAGCAATCGGTGATTACGTTTGAACAGGTTGGAACAGGAATGGATTTGTACAGCCTTGTGCAGGGGAATCGGTTCCGCAAAAACACATCGCCCTACCAGGTGTACCTTGGCAAAAGCGATTCGACGGCAAATCGCAGGTTTGACATCAACAATAATCTGTTTGACGGCATTCCGGACAAAGCGATCGTTGTCCAAATCACCAAAGGCTCCGTAGCGATTCGCAATAACCGCTTTATCAACGGGAAAGACGCGATTCGCATCATGACCTTGACAGCACCTTCCAAGGTTTTCGCGCTCGGGAATATTTCAGAAGTAACGGGATCGAATATTTCCAACAGCACGAAGGTGAAAGTGTTCGAAGCAGACAACTCCTGGAATTTCTCCTGAGTTCCACTGAGGGGACAGTCAATCGCGGCTGTCTCCTTTGGCATTTCGTGGTAAAATTTTGGAGACCACTGTGCACGTATCCGAAGCCTGTGACACGAAAGAGGTGACCTGGTGTGAAAAAGCAAATCGTCTTTACGGGTGGTGGCTCGGCAGGGCATGTCAGTGTCAATCTTGCGCTAATCCCGCTTTTTTTGCAGGAGGGATGGGCTGTCGCGTACTTTGGATCGGAAGACGGAATGGAACGAGAGCTTCTGACGGCACATCCGGAAGTTACCTATTACCCAATCAAGTCAGGGAAACTACGACGATACTTCGATTGGAAAAACTTCCGCGACCCGTTCCATGTCCTGAAAGGAACGTATCAAGCCTACCGTTTGTTCAGTCGTCTGAAACCGAACGTTCTGTTTTCCAAAGGAGGCTTTGTTTCCGTCCCTGTCGTTTTGGCCGCACGGCTGCATCATGTCCCGGTTGTCCTGCATGAATCCGATTTGACCCCGGGATTGGCAAACAAAATATCGATTCCGTTTGCGAACCTTGTCTGTACCACGTTTCCGGAAACCAATCATCATTTGCCCAGCGGAAAATCCCGTTACGTCGGACCCGTGATCCGCGAAGAACTGAAAGCGGGAAATGCGCAGAAAGGCAGGGCAATCTGCGGGTTTACCCCTGACAAGCCTGTCCTGTTGATCATGGGCGGAAGTCTCGGCGCACGAAAAATCAATCAGGTTGTCCGCGAAGCGCTGCCGCGATTAACCGGGAAGTTTCAGTTCGTACATCTGTGCGGCAAAGGAAATCTCGATCATTCCATTCAGGTGGATGGGTATTGCCAGTATGAATATGTCACCGAGGAGCTTCCCGATTTCTTGGCGATGGCCGATTTGGTCGTTTCACGCGCCGGAGCGAATGCCATTTTTGAATTCCGGGCATTGTGCAAGCCGATGCTCCTGATCCCGTTGCCTCTCAAGCAAAGCAGAGGGGATCAAATCGCCAATGCCCACTCATTCTCGAAATCCGGCTACTGTCGTGTACTGCTTGAAGAAAACCTGACTTCGGATGCGTTAGAGAAGGAGATTGAAGCGTTATACCATGAGCGTCACACCTATATCCAAGCAATGGCGGCGTCTCAGCAGGAGGATGCATTGCAGACGTTGTTTACGGTGATACACGAAGCAGGATTGCAAGCATGAACGCTTCTAAAAACATCCGCAAAAACATCCGCAAAAAGATCGAGACATCCATGGCCGAGCATAGTCTTGGGCAGAAAATGCTCTCCTTTCCGCTTCATGCCATTCATCCCGGACATCACGAATACAAACAGGTCGTGGCGAACATGCTGTTTGTATGCAGCAAGGAAAAAGAGATTGATCCTCGCCTGTAAACAGTGGGCCATCGTAGTAAAGCAAGCCAATCCCATCCGACGAGGTTGGCTTGTTTTCTATGCGGTAGCATTCTACTTACGCCCAAATAACCAGCTAGACACGAATGCATCTTGACAACACTAACTGTACACATTATGATTACAGTAACCCGTAAGGAGGGTGCAGAATCCGTGAACAGTGAATTTACGATAGCAGTCCACAGCTTGGTTTTTCTGGCCTACTTGCCGGACCAGATGGCAAGCAGCGAACAGATCGCCAATAACGTCTCGACACATCCGGCACGGATTCGTAAAATCATGAGCTGCCTGCGTAAAAATGGCTTTGTGAAGACGAAGGAAGGGATCGGGGGAGGGTACATCCTGAACAGAGATCCGCAGGAGATCACGCTGGCGCAGATTTACCGATCCGTCTCATGCGGCACGCTAAAACCGAGCTGGTGTACAGGTAACCCAGAGCAGGATTGCGTGGTGTCTGCGAATATTCAAGGGATCATGGATCAAATATTTTGCGATGCCGAAACCTATTACGAAGCATACCTTAACAAGATTACGATCAGTTCTGTTCTAGGGAAGATAAGAGAATGCAAATAAGCTGCTTATTTCATTCTTTTTTTACCATTAAACTGTAATGAAAATGATAACATTTAAAAAGAGGTGAATCCAATATGGCCAAAGAAAGTGCATTTCTAACAGGTGAATGGGTAAAAGGGAAGTCCAAAGACGGAGAGCTGATTCATGGCTTTTTGGAGACTGTCGAAGCGTCGCAAGGGATTGTCAAGGTCAGGGTCGTCCAGTCCGACAACGAAGAGTCAGTTGGCAAAACCTTGGAGCTGCGAATGAACTGGGTGGAAAAACTGCCTGTAGCTGAGGTTCAGACCGAGCAACAGATTCTCAGTCTGATTGACCTGGCGTTGGCAACCCGGGACAAAAAGTGGTTTGCCGAATTGACCGATAGATTGCAACAGCTTCCAAAAATCGGTACTCATGCTGGTACAGGTGATGAAGGAACTCGTACCGCCCGAAACCGATTGGGCATGCGGCATTCCCTATAAATCGTCAAAAACAGGGAACGGAGGAAAAAACAATGGCAATGGTAGAGTTGAATGACAGCAATTTTCAGGTAGAAACTTCGCAAGGAACCGTCTTGGTTGATTTCTGGGCACCGTGGTGCGGGCCATGCCAAATGATCGCACATGTGCTGGTGGACATCGAAAACGAGCTGGGAGATTCCTTGAAAATCGGGAAGCTCAATGTCGATCACAATCCACAAACAAGTGCAAAATATGGGGTGATGAGCATTCCGACTTTGCTGCTGTTCAAAGATGGGCAGGTCACGGAAACAATCATCGGGTATCAACCGAACGCGGCCTTGCTAGAGAAGCTAAGAAAAAATCTATAATAACGATAGTTTTGCAGGGGCAAAATGTAACCAATTCGATTACATTTTGTCCCTTTTTTATGTGTCAGTGCGTAAATTTTC
>JBLNEJ010000584.1:0-4390 GCA_050262535.1 Clostridia bacterium | reverse complement strand
CGTGAGCTGATCGTGATCGATCCGATGCTCGCGACCGGCGGTTCTGCATCCGTCGCGATTACGGCTTTGAAAAAGCGCGGTGCGAAAAACATGAAGCTGATGTGCCTGATCGCCGCTCCTGAGGGAATCAAAGTGGTGCAGGAAGATCATCCAGATGTTGATATTTTCGTCGCGGCGGTTGACGAACAGCTGAACGATCACGGTTATATCGTCCCAGGTTTGGGCGATGCGGGCGACCGATTGTACGGAACGAAGTAGGTGAAGGCCAACATGGATCGAAAAGTAAAGGTTATGACCGTATTTGGGACGAGACCGGAAGCCATCAAAATGGCACCGCTCGTTCATGAGCTGAACAAACAGAACGAACACATCGATTCAATCGTCTGCGTAACCGCACAGCACCGCCAGATGCTTGATCAGGTGTTGGAGATTTTCAACATTACCCCTGACATTGACCTGAATGTCATGAAGGATCGTCAAACATTGGTGCAAATCACCACCCGTGTGCTGGAAAGCCTCGATGCTACGATCAAGGAGCAAAAACCGGACATTGTGCTCGTGCACGGCGATACGACGACGACCTTTGTCGCGAGTCTGGCTGCTTTTTATAACCAGGTGGCGATCGGACATGTGGAAGCTGGTCTTCGTACATGGGACAAGTATTCTCCGTTCCCTGAAGAAATGAACCGTCAGCTGACTGGTGTAATGGCAGACCTGCACTTCTCGCCAACGAGCGGGGCGGCAGACAATTTGCGTCGCGAGAACAAGCCGGAAGAAGCGATTTACATAACGGGCAATACGGCAATCGATGCCCTGCAAACGACAGTTCGTGACGACTATGAGCACCCTGTCCTGACCAAGGTGGCAGGAAAACGGCTGGTGCTGATGACCGCCCATCGCCGTGAGAATTTGGGTGAGCCGATGCGCCGGATTTTCCGTGCCGTGCACCGGCTGGTTGAAACCCATCCTGACATCGCGGTTGTGTATCCGGTTCACTTGAACCCGGCTGTACAAGAGGTGGCGAAAGAGATTTTGGGCGATCATGAGCGCATTCAACTGATCGATCCGCTGGATGCATTCGATTTTCACAACTTTGCCCGCAATGCCCATCTGATTTTGACCGATTCGGGCGGCGTCCAGGAGGAAGCACCATCGCTGGGTGTACCTGTTCTCGTCTTGCGTGACACGACGGAACGGCCGGAGGGCATCGAAGCCGGTACGCTGAAGCTGGCAGGCACCGACGAAGAAACCATCTATCAAATGGCCGATGAACTGCTGCGAGACGACGCTGCCTATGATGCCATGGCGAAGGCAACCAATCCGTATGGGGACGGCAAGGCATCGCAGCGCATTGTTGAAGCCATTCTGTATCACTTTGGTTACAAGAGCGAGCGTCCGCCTGCTTTTCAACCAGGGCGTTTGAAGTAACACATCCGAGGCGTATCCAAACGCCTCTTTTTTCCTTTGTCGAATGATTCCGGAACAAAAATGCTGATCCGCAGCGTTTTTCACAGAAAAAAGAGGAAATGGCTGAAACCATTGCGCAAGGTTTCGCGTCAAACGTTTATGTACGAAGTAAGAGAGAAAAGGATTTCCCTTTAAGGAGAGGAGTTTGCACCGTGAGAAAGCAGCAGCTTGTTTCGCTCGTCACGGCGTCTGTATTGGCGTGGGGAGGCATTTTCCCGTTGGCTGCCAATGTAGCGGAAGCTCGAGCCGTGACCAGTCCGCTCGCCGTGATGTGGCAGCAGCCTATTGGCGAGGGAACATCTTTGATCAAGTATACGAAGGCGTTCGGTGATCAGCAGATTACGATTTTTGTCACGAAGGTGGATTTGAACAATCCCTATGTAGAGGTCAAGCCTGTATTTGGTACGCAGGGAAGGCTGACCGAGAAGCAGACGGTCACACAGATGGCCAAGGAAACGAATGCGGTTGCAGCGATCAATGCCGACTTTTTCAATATGAGCAAAAGAGGCGCTCCGTTCGGGACGGTTGTCAAAGACAACGAAGTCGTCTCATCCATGGGGCATATTGCATATTGGTACAGTCTCGGCATCACGAGCGACAAGACGGCGGCCATTGAGCATTTTGGCTTTGCGGGGAAGGTGACGGCTCCAAGCGGGGCGAGCTTTTCGTTGCGGGGGATCAACAAGGAAGAATACAATCCAACCCAAGGCAAGAGCCACGTCGACCAGCTCAACATGTATACCCCATCTTTTGGGAAGACCAGCCTGGGGGCGATTTCCGGCTACCAAAACGTGGTGGAAGTGGTGTTCAACAACAATCAGGCAACGGAAGTGAGAGTCAACCAGCCTGGAGCGGCCATTCCGCCCAACGGCTATGTGCTGTGGGGACATGGACAAGCCGCTAACTTCCTTTTGCAGCAATTCCCTGTCGGCTCGACGGCCCAGATTGACTACCAGACAACGCCCGGCGACCGGATGTGGGCACAGGCGGTCGGAGGTCATTTGCTGCTCGCCGATAAAGGCAAAGCGATCACCTCATTTACCGTTGACAGCGCCGTAAAAGGATTGAACGCACGTACAGCAGTGGGGATCTCTCAGGACGGCAAGACACTCTACATGGCAACGGTCGATACCGCAAACAACAAAGGTGTCAGCCTGGAGGAGCTTGCCCAAATCATGGTGGAGATCGGCTCCTACAAAGCGGTCAACTTTGACGGCGGCGGTTCTACAACCTTATCAGCGCGCATGCTTGGAGAAACAGAGGTGCGGGCAATCAATCAGCCGAAGGGTGGTTCCGAGCGACGAGTGCCTACCGGATTGGCTGTGTACAATACTGCACCCCCAGGACAACTGGCCGGCTTCCAGATTGTTGGACCGAGCGAAGTGCTGATTGGACAAGCGGCTGAATTTTCGACCAAGGCATACGATAATCACTATTTGCCCTATAAAATCAGTCCCGACCAGATCAATTGGCAAGTGGGCCAGGCGGATGCCGGGACATTCGAGCAAAACCGATTCACCCCGAGTAAATCAGGAACCGCAACGATCGTCGCCAACGCGGGCGGGATCTCGCAGCAGCGTCAGGTCAGTGTCATTACGGGGCGCGACATCGAGCAGATCATCGTTGGTCCGAACCCGATCAACATTGCCCCCGGCCAGACCATTACGCTCGATGTGAAACTGAAAACGAAAAAAGGTCAGTTGATTGCGGCAACTCCGAAAAGTGTAACCGGCTATGTTGACTCGCCGTTGGCCGTATTGAATGACAAGCTGCAGGTTACAGCAAGTGATCAGCCGGGCAAAGCAAACCTGGCGATCAACTACGACGGCATCAGCACGACGGTTCCGATCAACATCGGGGCACTTGAGAAGCCGTGGCTCACCTTTGACAATCAACCGAACATGTATCATACCGCTTCACCAGATTCGATCAAGTCCAGCGGTTCATTTGCGGCTGTAACCGCAGGGGGCAATGATCCGGTATTCCGCACACGAAAAGCGGCGAAGCTAACCTACAACCTGTCGGGTGCACCGGAAAGCGAAGTACGCATTGCTTACGGACGTCTTGGCTCCCAGCCGGAGACGATCCCGGGCAAGCCGTTCGGGATCGGACTGTGGGTATACGGAGATGGAAGCGGACATTGGCTTCGGGCCGAAGTGCTTGATGCCAAAGGCAAGGTCCACTACGTCGATTTGTCCAAACGAGTTGATTGGACAGGATGGCAGCAGGTGAAGGGGTACTTCCCTGCAGGAGCGGTTTATCCGTTGCAGCTCCGCAGTATCTATGTCGTTGATCCGGCGGAAAACAACGAGATTTTGCCGCCAAGCGGCGTGCTCTATTTCGACGAGGCGTCTTTGCTCTACCCGGCTGAAGGGGCTGTGCGCCCAACCGGAAAAACGGTTGTACCAAAACAGCCAGGCACGATGTCGCTCGGCGAGGAGCTCGATATGAGCTACTCCTTTGAAGCAACAGCGGGTTTCCTGGACAAAGCGCAGATCGACGTCGTTTCGATGGTAGCGCAAGAACTGCCTGGCTACGTGCCGGCTGATTATGGCTTTACCGTCAAGCCGCTTGCCCTGAAGCCTGGTAAAGAGGATCAGTTTATGGTCTCGCAAGCTGTTCTGAAGCTCGCGCAGAAGAACTGGATCAAGAGCAAAGGAATCGGGCTGTTCTATGTGAACGAAGCGAATCAAACCTTTGACCCGCTGCTTGGTCAAGTGGACGAAAAAGGCAACTGGGTTTATCAAATCAATGCCTACGGTACATACATCCCGTATTATCTCGACAAGCCTGCTGATGTACCGTTTGTGGATATTATCAACCACCCAGCACAACAAGAAATTACGAGCATGGCACAGAGAGGCTTGGTAAAAGGCATCTCCCCTGAGCTTTTCGGACCTGAGAATTCCTTGACGAGAGCACA
>JBLNEJ010000583.1:0-2526 GCA_050262535.1 Clostridia bacterium | reverse complement strand
ATGTTCAAAAACATGCCGATGTTCGGCTTGATCTTGCCGATGACATAGGACGAAAAAATGATGACAAGCCCCACGATTTGGGACCACATCCCAATTGTCAGGCCAAACGTCTTTTGCAAACCGATATGGAACGTATCCCACGGCGCCACGCCGAGCTTCGCCTCGATCATCATCGCGATCCCATACGCCATTACCACGAGTCCGAGCATAAACATCGTATACCGGATCGTCAAGGGATTCATGATCCTCTCTCTTTTCATTTTCATTCTCCCATCGCAAGCAAGCTCTCTACCCCTTCTACGCAAAAAAACGGCCAGAACCGTTATCTCTTCAGCACGCTAATGAAATCATTGTTCCTGCAAAATTGCTGCGGATCAATGTTCTTTCAACCACTCCGCAACAATTTCATAGAATAGTTTCTCTTTGCGGAAATAGGCCATCGCATTTTTCTTCTGCAAATATTCCCCTGCCAAAGACAGCGTATCCTCTTGTAACGTGACCTGCTGCTGTCGCCCCTCTTCATCGGTAAACTCCACAATCAACGTTACGTGCTCCCCGGAGCAATACTCCGCCAGTTGTTCAGGCGTTGCAAAAGCTAATCGTTTCATTCTGTTCCCTCGCTAGTATCATAATGCTCCATTATAGCATGGGAGCGCTTTACTTCATATTGCCAAAAATCTGCGGCTACCAATGTATGGGGAAACAGCTCCTGCGCCTCCGCCAACAGCGTTTCCGTGTTCAGGTCGTCATCACCGCTGTCATAACGGGGACTTAGATGGGTCAAAATCAGCTGTTTGACCCCCGCTGTTTTGGCTACCTCTGCTGCCTGCCGAGCAGTGGAATGGGCGCTGCGAACCGCAAGCTCCAGATGAGCATGTGCGTAGGTTGCTTCATGAATCAACAAGCTTGCCCCTTCGGCCAGCTTTACGACTGCCTCGCACGGGATCGTGTCGCCGCTAAGCACAACCTTGCGGCCAGGCTGCGACGGTCCTGACAGGGCGCAACCGTCAATCTCGCGGCCGTCCGGCAATACGACGCGCTCTCCCCGCTTTAACGCTCCGAACAACGGTCCCGGTGGTACGCCGAGCATTTTAGCTTTTTCCACCTGAAACTTGCCGGGACTTGGCTTTTCTTCAATTGCGTAGGCAAAGCACGGCACCCGATGCATAACCGGCGCACACGTCACCGTCAGTGCATCCGTTTCAAGTACGATACCCGGCTCAATGGTGTGAAAATCGAGCGGGTAGCTAATATGCATCGGACTTGCTGCCATGACAGCCTGCACATATTGCTTCAAGCCTGCCGGCCCGTACACATTGATCGGCGTTTCCACACGTGCGGAAAGCGAACGGCTGGCCAACAGACCGAGAAGACCGAACAGGTGGTCACCGTGCAAATGGGTGATAAATATTTTTTCCAGTTGACTCACCTTTAGCGGACTATGCAGCAATTGGTGCTGTGTTCCTTCTCCGCAATCGAACAGCCACCATTTTCCACTGCTGCGAAAGGTGACAGCGGTTGCGCTGACGTTTCGTTTTGTCGATGGTGCCCCCGACCCGGTGCCTAAAAAAGTAACGAGCATGGCATGATCACCTCTTTTCCATTATGACCCTTTTTACGAAAAACTGTCTACCTTGGGTCACTTGTCCGCAAAAAAAGGCCAACCAGAAAACTCTCTGGATGACCTGATAATCGGAAACAACACCAGCTGGGGTGCTAGGATGATACGTGCGTATTCTCAAGAACAATGTCGACGAGCTTCAAATTCACCGGGTTGGCAATTGTATCTCCGACCGGGCACGTACGCTCCAAAAACGCAATAAATTCTTCGACCCGCTCGCGAGGCGCATCGGTTTTGATATGAAACGTATAACGGATGTCTGAATAGCCCCGGCGAACATCTGACTTGTTCATGAATCCATCGGTGTCAAGATCTCCTTCCACCTCGACCCAAAAATCATCGAGCTTCACACCGAACTTTCCGGCGTACACACGGGCGACAATCGACTGGCACGCTCCCAATGCCCCGAGAACTGCCTCAACCGGATTCATTCCGGTATCCGTTCCGCCCAAGCTTTTCGGTTCATCAATCGTAAATTCAAAATCACGGGACTGTACCTTAACAACCGTACCGCTCTGCAAATGTGCTGTCGCTTTGAATGTTTGAACTGCCATGTAACCCACTCCCTTTTTTGGACTCTTTTGATTTTTTGTATACTATATCACACTTTTCCGATTATTATAATATGAATTTAAAAATTTCTTTTCCTCTTCATGAATTTCACCTGGGCATTCACCCTTTGCTCCCTGGGCGCATATCCTGCATCGAAATGATTGCAAGGGGGAAACAGGCATGAAGAGATGGCTTTCACTTGGTCTGGCCATCGGACTTGGCATCTTCGCGTTCGTTGCCGGCTGCTCATCGCAAGCTCCCGAAAAAATCCGGATCGGTGAGGTTACACGCTCGGTCTTTTATGCACCGCAATATGTCGCAATCGCAAAAGGATTCTTTCTGGAGGAAGGTCT
>JBLNEJ010000582.1:0-5619 GCA_050262535.1 Clostridia bacterium | reverse complement strand
GCTATCCGCCTTATTTCCGCCTTGTGCTGATCACGTTTTCTCACGAAGAGGTGCCGACGGTGATTCGGGCGGCAGACATGATGGCGCAGTATTTGCGCCCGCGTCTGGCGGAAACGACACGCTTGCTCGGGCCGGTCGCATCGCCGATTGCGCGGATAAAGGATAGATTTCGCTTTCAACTCATGCTAAAATATCGTGATGAGCCAAAGGTGGCTGACTTGTTGGCCCAAGCCTCGGCCCACGCCGAGGAGTGGCAGAGACAGCACGGAGTACTAATGACGATCGATATGGATCCTCAAATGCTTTTATAGTTTACTTTTCTAGGAGATCAGGAGGTTTTTTTTATGGCAATTCGCACCATTGTCAAGCACCCCGACCCGGTGCTTCGCGAAAAATGCATCACGGTAACCAAATTCAACAGCAACCTGCACAAGCTGCTCGACGATATGGCGGATACGATGTACGATGCGGACGGCGTAGGCTTGGCAGCGCCGCAGGTCGGCATTACAAAGCGTGTCATCGTGATGGATTGCGGCGATGGCCTGATTGAAATGGTCAATCCGGAAATTATCGCCCACGAAGGCCAGCAATTCGATTATCCGGAAGGGTGCCTGAGCATTCCGGGCATGCGCGGAGACGTTCGTCGCCACAAATGGCTGAAGCTTCGTGCGCAGGATCGTGACGGGAACGTCTTTGAAATGGAAGCAGACGATTTGCTGTCGCGTTGCGCCCAGCATGAGATCGATCATTTGAACGGCGTGTTGTTTATCGACATTGCTGATCGTGTTTATACGGTAAAGCCCGGAGAGGAAGAATAACACATGAATGAAGGTAAGGATGTGCGCATTCTGTTCATGGGCACACCTGATTTCGCCGTAGCCAGCCTGGATGCATTGATCCGCGCTGGCTATCGCGTCATTGGGGCGGTTACACAGCCGGATCGGCCGGTGGGACGCAAACAGGTGCTTACCCCGCCGCCCGTGAAAGAAGCTGCGCTGCGACACGGTTTAACGGTGTACCAACCGGAAAAAATAAAAACAGAGGAAGCGTTGGCCGAAGTGCTGGCGACTGAACCGGATTTGATCGTGACAGCGGCGTACGGTCAGATTTTGCCCAAGCGCTTGCTCGATGCACCGAAATACGGCTGCATTAACGTGCACGCGTCCCTTTTGCCCAAATACCGCGGCGGTGCACCGATCCACAAATGCATTGTGGAAGGGGAAAGGGAGAGCGGTGTCACCATCATGTATATGGTGGAGGCGTTGGATGCAGGCGACATGCTGTCAAAGGTCGTTGTTCCGATCGAAGAAAACGACAATGTCGGCACGCTGCATGACAAGCTGGCAGAAGCAGGCTCGCAGTTGTTGATTGACACGCTGCCAAAGCTGCTGAAGGGCGAATTGAAGGCGGAGCCGCAACAGCACGAGGAAGCGACGTTTGCGCCGAATATCAAGCGCCATGATGAACGGATCGATTGGTCACGGACTGCAGAGCAGATCTACAACCAGGTGCGCGGGCTCAATCCGTGGCCGGTCGCCTTTACGACCTGCGAGGGCAAGACGTGGAAAATTTGGCAGGTGGAAAAAGTGCAGCTGGAAGGTGTTCACGGTGAGCCTGGTACGATCGTGGACAAAACGGCAGACGGCTTGATTGTCGCTTGCGGCACTGGCAGCGTTAAGCTGATCGAAATACAGCCGGAAGGCAAAAAGAAAATGAGCGTGCTGGACTTTTTGCGCGGTGCAGGAGCATCGCTTGCCATCGGTACGAAGTTAGGAGATTGAGTGACGTGACACGAACAAACGGAGCGCGCGATATCGCGCTGGAGGTGCTGCTGCGGGTCGATGAGTTTAAATCGTACAGCAACCTGGAACTGAAAGCGGTGCTGGATCGCGCCAATCTGTCTGCAGCGGATGCGGGACTGGTCACGGAGCTTGTCTATGGCACGATACAACGGCGCAGCACGCTTGATTATGTACTGGCCCAGTTTATCAAGGGCAAGGGTGGTTTGGCCAAGCTGCAGCCATGGGTGCTGCAGCTGCTACGCATGAGTCTGTACCAGATTCGCTTTCTCGATCGGGTGCCGGACCGGGCGGCTGTGCATGAAGCGGTCGAAATCGCCAAACGTCGCGGGCACCAAGGGATTTCTTCCCTGGTAAACGGGGTGCTGCGCAATGTGCTGAGACAGCCGGAGTGCTGGAACGTTCTGCCCAAGGGCAGTTTGGCTGCACGGCTTGCTGTAGAGCTTTCCCATCCGGAGTGGCTTGTCGCTCGCTGGCTCAAGCAATATGGGGAAGAGACAACCCGAGCGATTTGTGAGAGCAACAATCAAGCGCCACATGCATCCATCCGAGTCAATCGACTGAAAATGACTCGTGATGAATTAATTCATGAGCTGGTGCAACATTTTCCGGATGCCCAACCGTCTAAGGTAAGTAATAGCGGAATCGTCCTGGATGGAGGTTACGTGGCGGGAACGAGCTGGTTTCGTGAAGGGGATTGCACGATTCAAGATGAGAGCTCGATGCTGGTTGCTCCAGCGCTGCAGCCGCAGCCGGGCCAGCGCGTTCTCGATGCGTGCGCCGCACCTGGAGGCAAAACAACACACATTGCCGAGCTGATGGGGAATAAAGGTGAAATCGTCGCCTGTGATGTCCATGCCCACAAGCAAGAGCTGATCAGGCAAAACGCCAGACGATTGGGGATCGAGATCATCACGCCGGTCGTAGCGGATGCGGCGGCGCTTACCGTGGAAGAGCATGGAACGTTTGACCGTATTTTGCTTGATGCGCCATGCAGCGGCTTTGGGGTCATCCGCCGCAAGCCCGATCTGAAGTGGCAAAAAACGGCCAATAATGTCAAGCAGATTGCCGAGCTGCAGTTCGAGCTGCTGGATCGCGTCTCCAGACTGCTTAAACCTGGGGGGCTGCTCGTCTACAGCACCTGCACGATTGAACCGCAGGAAAACCAGCAGATCGTGGAGAAGTTTGTGGCGACCCATCCAGACTTTGAACTGGATTCGAGCTTGGCAGACGATCTGCCTGAAGCGGTATCTGCTTTAGCGGACCAAGCGGGATTCATCCAGATTTTGCCTCATCAATTCCAAAGTGACGGCTTTTTCATCTCCCGACTGAAACGGAAGGCGTAGCGAACAGGGATGGAAGATCGCGCAGGCGGTTGAACCATCCTTGTTTTCGTACTGACCAGCTGTTTCATTGCCCCGCCCGTCGTCTAGGGGTAAAATAGATGTGCAATGGAATGCGAATTTGTGAAAATAGGTGATTGCAGCATGCCGATAACATCGGTGACGGGAAACCGTCCTTTGATTTATGGATTGACAATGGAAGAGATGAAAGAGTGGCTCGTGCAAAACGGGGATAAAGCGTTTCGTGCCCAGCAGCTCTTTGATTGGCTTTATGTAAAGCGGGTAACATCCTTTGAAGAGATGAGCAATCTGTCCAAGGAGATGAGACAGAAGCTGGCGGAGCAATTCCGTATCGACCCGCTGAAAGAAATTACCCGTCAGGAATCGTCAGATGGCACGGTCAAATTTTTGTTCCAGCTGGTTGACGGGCATGCCATCGAGACGGTGATCATGCGTCACAACTACGGAAACAGCATTTGCGTTACCACGCAGGTCGGCTGCCGGATCGGCTGCACGTTCTGCGCGTCCACGTTGGGCGGCTTGAAGCGGAATCTGGATGCAGGCGAAATCGTGGCGCAGGTGCTGGCAGCACAGCGCTTTCTTGACGCCGATCAAGGGCGGGCCAGCCATGTTGTTGTGATGGGAATTGGTGAGCCGTTTGAGAACTTCGAGAACCTGCTGGCGTTCCTCTCGATCATCAATGACAACCGCGGCCTCAATATCGGACAGCGCCACATCACCGTCTCGACGAGCGGGATCATCCCGAAAATTTACGAGTTTGCCGAGCGTGGCGGACAAGTAAACCTAGCGATCTCGCTGCACGCGCCAACGACGGAGCTAAGAACGAAGCTGATGCCGATCAACCGCGGTTTTCCGCTGGAAAAGCTGATGGAGGCATGCCGTCATTATGTTGCCAAGACAGGGCGCCGCATCAGCTTTGAGTACGGGCTGTTCGGCGGTCAGAACGACAAACCGGAGCATGCGGAAACGTTAGCCGACTTGATTGGCGACATGCTCTGCCACGTAAACCTTATTCCGGTGAACTACGTTCCGGAGCGGGATTATGTGCGTACACCGCGAAATGAAATTTTTGCGTTTAAAGACATTCTGGAAGAGCGCGGCATTAACGTGACGATTCGCCGCGAACACGGCAGTGATATCGCTGCCGCCTGCGGACAGTTACGTGCGCAGCACGCCAAAGAAACGGCGGGGTGAACCGATGTGGAAATTGCAATGAAATCACATGTTGGATGCGTTCGTCAGCTCAATGAAGATTATTATGCCTGCACCATCGATATGCATGGTCGGGTACTGGCGATCGTAGCAGACGGTATGGGCGGTCATCAGGCTGGCGATATTGCCAGCCGGATGGCGGTCGAGCGAATCTTGCAGGAATTGCGTGATCTGAAGGCAGATTTGGATCGGGAGGATGCTCGCGAGCTGCTCATGAATGCAGTGCTGGTCACGAATGAAGCCATTTTTCAATATGCGAGCGAGCATGTTGAATGCAACGGGATGGGAACGACCGTCATTGTTACGTTGATCGATGAACAGGGCGGCGTTTTTGCCCACGTAGGTGACAGCCGCTTTTACCACGTGGCTCGGACCGGGGTGGTCCAGTTAACGGAAGATCACACATTGGTACAAGAGTTAATCAAAAACGGTCAAATTACGGCAGAGCAGGCCTCAACCCATCCACAGCGCAATGTCATCATGCGTGCGGTAGGAACAGAAAAGGACGTTCGGGTTGATCTGGGTGAATTCCAATGGGACCAGGGCGATGTGCTGCTGCTCTGTTCAGACGGCTTGAGCAACAAGGTATCGAAAGCGCAGATTGAAACGATAATCGACAGTAAACTGCCGCTGCAGGAGCAGGTGGATGCCATGGTGAAACACGCTCTTGATGCCGGAGGAGAAGACAATGTGACGCTGGTAGCCGTTCGCAACGGCGCGGCTTCCGTTGATTCTGACGGGAGAGAGAGGTGAGATAGATGGAAGGACAACTTTTGGGGGGGCGCTATCAGCTTGAGTGCCAGATTGGCGGAGGCGGAATGGCGATTGTCTACAAGGCTCGCGATATCATTCTGAACCGGCAGGTAGCGGTGAAATTGCTCCGCCCTCAATTCGGATACGATGAGGATTTTGTGAACCGGTTTCGGAGAGAGGCTCAGGCGGTTGCCAGCTTGTCGCATCCGAATGTGGTCAGTGTGTATGACGTTGGCGAGGACAAAGATACGCATTATATCGTCATGGAGTACATCGAGGGCCCGACGCTAAAGGATGTGATCAATACCCATGGAGCACTCCCGGTTGAGGATGCGGTTCGCATTGCCGTACAGGTATGCGATGCGCTTGATCATGCGCACCAGAACAAGATCATTCATCGCGACATCAAACCGCACAATATTTTGATTGGCAGAAACAATCGGGTGAAGGTCACGGACTTTGGCATCGCGCGTGCTGTGACCCAGGCAACG
>JBLNEJ010000581.1:0-2641 GCA_050262535.1 Clostridia bacterium | reverse complement strand
GCGTCGTGCCTAGCATAACCTGACCGTAATCGATACGGGTGAAGCCAACCAGTGACGATAATGCGACAGGCAACGTGTACATGCTCTTGTCGCTCATGACCAACAGCGGCCAGAGGAAATTGTTCCATTGGGTCATGAACATGAAGATCGCCAGCGCCGCCAGCGCCGGGCGCATGACAGGCAAAATCAGCGTGAAAAAGATGCGCCATTCGCTGCACCCGTCCACCCGCGCCGCCTCCAGAAGCTCGTCCGGGATCGCCTTCATGTTTTGCCGCATCAGGTAGATACCAAACGGATTGGCCAGCGTCGGCAAAATGACCGCTTGATATGTATTAAGCCATTCCAGCTTCACCATCAGCTGAAACAGCGGGATCAGCGTCACCTGCGACGGAATCATGATCGATAACAATAAGGCAAAAAATATTTTATCACGTCCGCGGAACCGGTATTTGGCAAAAGCGAATCCTGCCATCGAGCAGAACAGCAGGCTGAGGACGGTGTAGATCACCGTAATGATGATCGAGTTCAGCATGACCCCTGCGATATTGATATTGCTTTGCAGATTCGCGTAGTTTTCCAGCAGGTGATCCCCCGGCAAAAAATTCGGCGGCACCCGAAAAATTTCACCGCTCTGGTGCGTGGAATTCACGATCATCCAGTAAAACGGGGCGAGTGAGATAACGGTAGCAATGAGCAGAAACAGATAGGCTGTCGTTTTTTTAACTCTTCATCACCCGCCCATTTCATTTGCACATAAGAAAGAACCGCGATCATGATGACAAGCACATACGAGATGGCCGAAGCGTAGCCGAAATCGAAAAACTTGAAGCCTTGCTGATACAAATACTGCGTAATCGTCAGCGTCGCGTTGGCCGGACCGCCCTTGGTCAAAATGTACGATTCGTCAAACAGCTGCAGCGTCCCGATCGTTGAGAGAACGACGCTAAACAATATCACCGGCTTCATCTGCGGGATCGTGATCGAGAAAAACTGCCGCACCGTCCCTGCTCCATCCAGACTCGCCGCTTCGTAAAGATCCTTCGGGATGTTTTGCAAGCCCGCCAAAAAAATAACCATATTGTATCCGGTCCAACGCCAGGTAATTGCCATAATCAAGGAAACCTTCGCCCAGGTCGGGTCTGTCAGCCACCCGATCTTTTCCATGCCTACCGTCGATAACAAAAAGTTTACCAGCCCGTAATTCTCATCCAAAATCAGCTTGAACACGATGGAATACGCAACGAGCGCCGTAATGACCGGCATGAACAAGGAAATACGGAAAAATGCCTTGAACCGCACAAACGCAGCATTCACCAGAACAGCCAAAATCAATGCAAGAAACGTCATGATTGGCACCTGAATCAGCAGGATAATCAACGTATTTTTGACACTGGTCCAAAACAGCGGGTCGTTCATCAGGCGCGAATAATTGGCAAGGCCGCCAAACATCATCTCTCCGCCGCGCTTCACCTGAAAGCTGAGCCAAAGCGACTGGATGACAGGGTATACCGTAAAAATGAGAAACAACACGATTGCCGGTGCGATAAACAAATATGGCGTAATCCAGTTGGTTGTCCGCAGCCGCTTCAAATGTTCCACCATTGCCAACCTCCCCAGAAATGGATGGGAGGAGACTGCTCCCCCCACCGCGGTGACACGCATGTTTTTGCTTATTTCACATTGCGCTGTGTCTCCGATGACAAGAGCTGTGCCGCTTCATCCAGCACCGCCTTCACATCCTCGTTGTTGAGCAGCGCCTTGGACTGGGCATCCGCCACATGCTTGGCCGCACGCTGATAATCGCTCGTATAGTTGATGGCCGGAATCTTGTCGGACTCGTCCGCGAACATGCGGAAGATCGGCTTGTTATTGAAGAATTCCAATGGCTGGTCAAAGAACGGGTCCTTGTACGTTTCCAATAGTGAAGGGAAGAAGCCGTATTTTTTCATCAGCAGCATTTGCGATTCTACGTCAGTGAGGGCGAATTCAACGAACTTGTAGGCAAGCTCCTTGTTTTTGCTCGCTGCCGGAATGACTAGCGAGGAACCGCCGTTGTTGGAGGCACGGTTGCCGCCCTTCTCAAAGGCTGGCAGCAGGAAGGCATCCCACTTGCCCTTCGTCTCCGGCGCCTGGTCCATGATTGTGCCGGAGTACCAGACACCGTACGGGATGGTCGCAACGGTGCCGTTTTTCGTAGCCGTAACTGTACCGTCCCAGCCCTGAACGTTCTCGATCAGACCCGCTTCATGCATCTCCTTGATCTTGCTCATCGCCTTGACGACCTTGTCCGAGCCGAGAATAATATCGCCGTTGTCGTCAAAGTAGCTGGTTCCTTCCTGGTTGAGCATCATCGAGATCAGCGCGGTACCGTTGGAGATATCGACAGGCAGCATCGCCTTGCCCGTTTTTTCCTTGATTTTCTTTCCGGCGGCTATGAAGTCATCCCATGTTTCGATTTCTTCCGCTTTTACTCCTGCCTGCTCGAACAAATCGGTGCGGTAGAACACACCGGTAGAGCCAAGGTCCCACGGGAAGGCGACGATCTTGTCCTTGACGATCGACTGCGGCCATTTCGTAGCGGAAATTTTGTCCTTGTACTTGTCCGCCCCCATCGCCGACAAATCGGCAAAGCCATCCGGGA
>JBLNEJ010000580.1:0-21758 GCA_050262535.1 Clostridia bacterium | reverse complement strand
GGGTCGAAGGTTCGAGTCCTTCATGGCTCACCATTTTTATAAAAATGTGATGGATCGTCTTGCGGTTTATTCCAATTTATTCGAGTAAACAAAGATGCGGACGTAGCTCAATTGGTAGAGCGTCGCCTTGCCAAGGCGAAGGTCGCGGGTTCGAGACCCGTCGTCCGCTCCAATGAAGTATTGCAGGTCTCTCACCCGTACCGGGTTTACCCTTGCAGTATGGAAGAAAGCGTTGCTCGGGTACTTCAGATCTGGCTTTGCAACGAAGTTGATTCAACGTAGTGTTGCCAGTTGAAGCGAGACCCGTTGTCCGCTCCAAATATGTCAAATAAACAGCTCACATGCTGATAACAAGTACAAGTAAATGTTCACACCACTTGCCAGAAAGCAAGTGGTGTTTCCATGTTTCAGTAGGAAGTTTTTGCAATGGAGGGTGTATGAACAGCAGAAGCAAAAAAGAAGTGAAAAAGGCAGCCATTTTGCCGTTTCGATACGATGCTGACTCATTTGTGAGTAGGGGCATGCGCTTTTTGCACCGAAGCGATTATGAGCGTGCATTGCGTTCCTTTCGCAGAGCGGTTGAGCTAGAACCGACTAACCCCGAGAATCTGTGCCATTTGGCTGGTGTACTGGCGGAGACTGGCGATTTCGATTCTTCTAACGAGTTGCTGTTTCGGATTGTCAACGAGGTCGAACCGGAAAAACACGAGGTTTGGTTTTACCTGGCCAATAACTTTGCCAATATGGAAGAATTCGAAAAAGCGGAGGAAATGGCTCTGCGTTATTTACAAACGGAGCAGTTCGATTTTCGCGACGACGCCCACGAACTTTTGGAATACATCTATTTGGAGATGGGCGTGTCGCCTCGACGCTATTTCGGGGCTCCCCTGGAAGCGCTGTATGTAAAGCATGATGCTGCGCGGAAAAGTCTGGAGGAAGGCAAGTTTTTTGAGGCCATCCGCATTCTAGAAGAAATTTTGGAAGAGAAGCCCGATTTCATTCCGGCTTGCAACAATTTGGCGTTAGCCTACTACTATACGGGTAGTCTCGATGAAGCCATGCAGATGATTGAGCAGACGCTGGAGCATGAACCGGGCAACCTGCATGCGCTGTGCAATTTGGCGATTCTGCTGGCGCATAGCAACCGGATGACCGAACTGTTCCCATTGCTGGAGCAGCTTCGCAAAGTGGTGCCGTTCCATCCTGAGTACACCTATAAGCTGGCAACAACGATGGGCGTGCTTGGTCAGCACGAGGACGCCTATGAGTTGTTTTTGCGACTGTTTCGTCGAACGAGTCCCCAAGAAGCGAGCGCGCTGCACTTTGCTGCGATTTCAGCGTACTCAACGCATCGGACGCAGCAAGCGATCCGCTGGTGGCAAAAAGCAAAGCAGCTTGACCCACAAGCCGGCATTGCAGATTACTACCTGCAAATGGCACAGCAGCGGTTGCAGGGGGAAGAAGAGGAGCGTCAAACGATTCCTTACTACTACCACCAGCCGATGGACCCATTGCCGGAGGAAATCAAGTGGAGCTCGGTGGAGGAAGTCAAAGACGATTCCATGATTCGTTCCTCTCTCTTGTGGGCGTTGCAGTACGGCAAGGAGGATGTGCAGGCGATGGTCATTCAGACACTTGCCATGATCGATGACGCGGAAGCCCGTTCAACCTTGTCCAACTTTAGTAAAACGTCTACAAATGAACGGCTTCGACAGGAAGCGCGTGCGGCATTAAACCGTCTGGCGAATCGCAGTGCTGACAAAGCGGAGGACCGTGTCGTCAAGCAGCTCAAGCAAAGCTTTACCGCTCAGACCGATAATCGTCTA
Source organism: Clostridia bacterium (assembly GCA_050262535.1). Lineage (GTDB taxonomy): Bacteria > Bacillota > Bacilli > Brevibacillales > Brevibacillaceae > Brevibacillus_D. The sequence continues at coordinate 19,932 of JBLNEJ010000580.1, read as the reverse complement.
CGGGAGTGGGCTCTCCTGCAATGGGCCGCTTATCTGGAAAAAGCAGCAAAGCCGTTGCAGGTTCGAAAAGAGGAAGCATGGGCAGCAGCTCTGGAGTATCTGTATCACAAAAAGCAGGGGAGCAAGATCAGCCAGGCCGTGCTCGCTGAAAAATATGACATTTCGACTTCGACACTCACAAAGTGCGTAAAAGAACTTTCAACGCTTGATTTAAATCTATTCTAACTTTATAATAAATATAAATAAGAGGATAACAAAGCAAGAGTGATGGGAGGCTTTTCGCATGAGTGATCAAAAAGTATACGATGTGATTATCGTAGGTGCCGGCCCTGCTGGGATGACGGCTGCTGTATATACATCTCGCGCCAACATGTCCACATTGATGATTGAACGGGGAATCCCTGGCGGTCAGATGGCAAATACGGAAGAGATTGAAAACTACCCTGGTTTTGCCTCGATCCTTGGACCGGATTTGTCGACCAAAATGTTTGAACATGCGCAGCATTTCGGCGCTGAATACGCCTATGGCGATATAAAAGAAATCCGCAACGATGAGCCTTTCAAAACCGTTGTAGCAGGAGATAAGGAATACAAGGGCAAAGCGGTAATCGTGGCTACTGGTGCGGAACACCGTTTGTTAGGTGTACCAGGAGAAAAGGAATTGTCCGGCCGCGGTGTCTCCTACTGTGCAGTATGTGACGGGGCATTCTTCCGCAATAAAGAGCTGGTTGTTGTAGGCGGCGGTGACTCCGCAGTAGAAGAAGCGGTATTCTTGACCCGTTTTGCGACAAAAGTAACCATTATCCACCGCCGTGACCAATTCCGTGCGCAAAAAATTCTGCAAAAACGCGCAATGGAAAATGAAAAAATCGAAGTAATCTGGAACGCAGTTGTTAAGGAAATCCGCGGTGAAAACGTGGTGAATAGCGTCCTGATTCAGGATACGGTAACCGGCGAGGAACGTGAATACCCAACGAACGGCGCGTTCATCTATGTAGGGATGGACCCACTTTCCGCAAGCGTCAGCGGTCTTGGCATTACCAACGAAGCCGGCTACATTTTGACGGATGAAGACATGAAAACGTCTGTTCCAGGCATTTTTGCCGCAGGCGACGTTCGTGACAAAATGCTGCGTCAGGTTGTAACGGCAACCGGCGATGGCTCCATTGCGGCCCAATCCGCTCAGCATTATGTGGAGAACCTCAATGAGCAGCTAAAAGAGCAGAATGTCACAATCTCTTAACCTTTTTGTAACATAGCTGAAATATTACTACGATATGATAATTACGATGAATTGACCCCCTTATCTTATACGTTGGACGCGTGGCTGGATTATCGGCCACGCCTTTTTTTTCCAAAGGGGAGTATTCGTTTCATCCGTGCAATGTGGTATCCTTATGACAGGCTCAACTGGAGGCGAGGATTGGTGACTGAACAAGGAAAAGAGAGAGGGATTAACCTGCTGATCATCACGGGAATGTCGGGGGCTGGCAAGACGGTTGCCGTTCAAAGCCTCGAGGATCTCGGTTTTTTTTGTGTCTACAACTTGCCGTCAATCTTGATTCCGAAATTTGCTGAATTGATCAAGCAGACGAAGCAAGGGGGAGGCGGGATTGAACGCGTAGCGCTGGTGATCGATCTGAGGAGCCGCGAGTTTTTTGAAAGCTTGTCTGATGCCATTCACACTTTGAATGAAATGGAAGGTATTTCCTATCATATATTGTTCCTAGAGGCGAACGATCAAACGCTCGTTTCCCGTTATAAGGAAACGCGCAGACGCCATCCGCTATCTCCGAACGGTTCGCCGCTTGAGGGCATTCAGGCCGAGCGCAGCATGCTTCAGGAAATGAAGGGATTGGCACACCAGATCGTCGACACCAGCCAGCTCAAGCCGGCTCAGCTGCGTGAGAAAATTGTCAGTCAGTACAGTGTCCAGGCGTCTTCCCTGTCCATCAACGTGCTATCGTTCGGTTTTAAATACGGGATTCCGATTGATGCCGACCTTGTATTTGATGTCCGTTTTTTGCCGAATCCGCATTATGTGGACCATCTTCGTCCGAAAACCGGGTGTGACGCCGAGGTTTCCGATTATGTATTAAAGTGGAGTGAGACAAAGGAGTTTTTGGTGAAGCTGCTTGACCTGCTTAGCTTCACCCTTCCGCATTACCAGCGTGAGGGGAAAAGCCAGCTTGTCATCGGAATTGGCTGTACAGGAGGCAAACACCGTTCAGTCGCGATCGCGGAGCATATCGGCAAAGTGTTTGGCGAGGAGTACACCGTGCGCGTAACACATCGTGATAAAGAAAAGAGCAAGTAAAAGAAAAACGTGATAACCGTTGTTTTTTGCTGATTGTGTTGCCTGCGGCCATAGCCTGATCGATGACGAGAAAGAACGCTTCGGTAAAGACGGTGTGACGTTTCACAGAAAAGAAGGTGACATATGTCCGCTGGGAGAATGAGGAAACATGAGCAGGAGCTGCCGCGTGTTGTGGTCATTGGCGGAGGGACGGGTCTCTCCGTTATTTTGCGAGGACTGAAGCAAGAGCAGGTGCACATTACCGCGATTGTGACGGTTGCAGACGATGGGGGAAGCTCCGGCAGGCTAAGGGAAGAAATGGATATGCTTCCACCTGGTGATATACGAAATGTGTTAACCGCGCTGGCGGATACGGAACCACTGATGGAAAAGCTGATGCAGCATCGTTTTACCTCGGGCACTGGATTAGCCGGGCATAATTTGGGAAATCTACTACTTGCAGCAATGAATGAAATTACGGGTGATTTCGTAACCGCTGTCAAAAAGCTGAGTCGTGTGCTGGCGGTGCGTGGCGATGTCCTTCCCGCCTCCGACCAGTCCATTTCACTGAAGGCAGAGATGGAGGACGGCTCAATCGTAGCCGGGGAGTCACAAATCCCGTTGGCGGGCAAGCGGATCAAGCGAGTGTTTCTCGAGCCTGCAGATGTGGTACCGCTGCAGGAAGCACTTTTGGCGATTCAAGAAGCCGATGTTCTCGTATTTGGACCAGGCAGCTTGTATACGAGCATTATTCCGAATCTGCTCGTGGAGGGCTTGCTCCAAGCCATCAAAGCGTCCGAAGCCCACAAGCTGTACATATGCAATGTCATGACTCAGCCAGGTGAGACGGATGGCTATACCGCGGCCGAACATGTAGAAGCCATGTATCAGCACGTAGGTGGTCCTTTTTTGGATACGATTATGGTAAACGCTGCGCTGATTCCTCCGTTTATACAGGAAAAGTATGCGGAAAAAGGTGCGGCTCCCGTACAAAACGATATGGAACGGTTAGAGCAATTGGGACTGTCAGTTATTGCTGAACCGATGGTGACCTTTGAGGGTGGATACTTGCGCCATGATGCTGCTGCAGTCAGCAAACAGGTGGTCGCTCTGTTGAGCAAGAATGGGGCCGTGTAAGCCCCGCAGGGACAGCTTTCCAACAACGGAAGAAAGGAGTGAGCCTGCATGTCTTTCGCCGCGCACACCAAGAAAGAGCTGACGTTGCTGCAAAACGATAACTGCTGCAATCGGGCTGAGCTGGCTGCTCTCATTCGCATGAATGGCACCATTCAATTTGGAGCGGGCAGGTTCGTACTCGATATCACAACTGAAAATGCGGCGATCGCCCGGAGAATATATAGTCTGATTAAACAGGTGTTTCAGGCTCACGCAGAGCTGCTTGTACGCAAGAAAATGCGGCTGAAGAAAAACAATGTGTACATCGTACGGATTCCCCATCGGGCGAGTGAAATTTTGCAGGATCTTCGCATCATGGACAGCTCCACGCTTTCCTTTTATCCAGGGATATCAGACGATTTGATCAAAAAGGCTTGCTGCCGTTCTGCCTATTTGCGAGGCGCCTTTCTGGCCGGGGGCTCGGTCAACCACCCCGAGGCATCCAGTTACCACCTGGAGATTTTCTCCGCGTATCAGGACTTTTGCGAGGCGTTGACAACGCTTGCCAATCGGTACAAATTAAATGCGAAATGCATTGAGCGTAAAAAAGGCTATGTGATGTATATTAAAGAAGGGGAAAAAATTACAGAATTCCTCAGCTTGATCGGTGCACATCAGGCGCTGCTTTATTTCGAGGATGTGCGAATCGTCAAAGACATGCGCAACTCGGTCAACCGTCTGCATAACTGTGAGATCGCCAATATCAACAAAACGGTCAATGCCGCTACCCGCCAGATGGAAAATATCCAGCTGATCCAGCGTGAGATGGGGCTGGAAAACCTGCCGACAAGACTTCGCGAGGTCGCGGAGCTGCGGCTGATTCATCCTGACATCAATTTGAAGGAGCTCGGTGAAATGATTCCGAGCGGTCCGGTGAGCAAGTCCGGAATCAACCACAGACTTAGGAAAATTAACGAAATCGCCGATAAATTGAAAGAAAAACAAAATATATCTTTAGGTTAGCATGATATACTTTTATAATATACTGAAAGACTAGGAATTAGGGAGGTATTGGCATGGTACAGCAGCAAGTTTTAGTGAAACTTAAAACTGGCCTGCAAGCGCGCCCGGCTGCTTTTTTTGTGCAGGAAGCCAACCGCTTTGCATCGGAAGTATTCGTCGAGAAAGAAAATAAAAAAGTAAATGCAAAAAGCATCATGGGAATCATGAGCTTGGCCATTAGCTCCGGTACAGAGATCACGATCTCTGCAGAAGGTCCTGATGCTTCCCAGGCCGTTACCAATTTAGCTACACTGGTAAGTCGAGAAGAATAGAGCGCATAACCATCGGCTGTTGATGAACGTCAGCAGCCGATGGTTTTTTTTTGCCGAAATGGGCATCCCTAAAAGAGTAAAGAGAAGAAGGAGGGATGTTTGTGGACAAAGACAAAGACAAAGACAAAGATGACTCCTTGTATGAGGGGCGCGACACCTGTTTTATGGATATCGACAGGATGGTCAACGAGGGCCTGGGTGGAGGGATTGTTTCCGACCAGAACGGGCTGATTGAGGAATCGACCACCGAAACGATGACAAATACGCGTGACAACGACTAGAACGGGAGGGAAACCGCGATGAACCCTTCACGGGCGCAAGAAATCATTCAGTCAAAAGCCGAAATACAAGTGACATATCAGGGACAGCCGGTTTGGATCGAGGAAGTGGACACGGCAGCGCATACAGCCCGTGTTTATCCACAGGGGAATCCGGCGGGAAGCATGACGGTAGCTGTGGATAAGTTGGTCGAGCAGCGGTAGAAACAAAAAAGGGAGCGCGTTTTCGTCATGAAAACCGCTCCCTTTTCATATGTTACAATGTTTACTTTCCAGCGGAAGGAGTTGTGGTAATAACCTCGTCGATCAAACCGTATTCCTTCGCTTCTTGGGCCGACAGGAAGTTGTCGCGATCCGTATCGCGCTGGATGCGCTCCAATGGCTGTCCTGTACGTTCGGCGAGAATCTGGTTCAGATGTTCACGCATCTTGATAATACGTTTCGCGGCGATTTCGATATCGCTCGCTTGCCCTTGAGCACCACCGAGCGGCTGGTGAATCATGACCTCACTGTTCGGGAGCGCATAGCGCTTGCCTTTTTCACCGGCAGCCAGCAGGAATGCCCCCATGGAAGCGGCCATCCCGATGCAAATCGTAGATACGGACGGCTTGATGTGCTGCATCGTATCGTAGATGGCCATACCGGCCGTAATGGAGCCGCCTGGGCTGTTGATGTACAGACTGATGTCTTTATCCGGATCTTCCGCTTGCAGGAACAACAGTTGGGCAACGATGCTGTTAGCCACCACGTCGTTAATGGGCGTACCCAGGAAAATGATGCGGTCCTTCAACAGGCGAGAGTAGATATCGTAAGCGCGCTCACCGCGATTGGTTTGCTCAATAACGGTTGGAATCAGATTCATATGCATGTTCATTCCTCCTCTCTATCTTACTCATTATCATACACAATTGGTCAATGAAGGTCAAACGCGAAGATTGTCGTTCACAGTTCAGTAATTCCCAAAAAGCGCTTGCCTAAACCTTTTCCCCAACAACTGCACTTATCCACAGAGTTATTCACAAATTCACTAACAGGAACGCATGTTTTGTGGATAAAATTCGGATTGCATACAATTGAGGGATTTATTGTAATTGCAGCAGGAATATTTTGCAATAATGTCGAAATGAGAAGGAATGTGCATTATTACTTGTAACAAAAAGGAGTGTACTTTATGTTGAAAAAAGTTTCTGGAGTTCTGCTGGCAACGACATTGCTTGTAAGCAGTGCAGCAGGTGCTGCTTTTGCTGAACAAAAACCAGCTGCTCAAGCAACCGCAAAACAAACGATTACGATTAAAGTGGACGGAAGAGCCGTAAACTTTAAAGTAGCGCCTACCGTTCAGGATGGCTATGTGATGGTTCCGGCTGACGAGTTCCTCAAAGCAATCGGTGGAACGGCAGCATGGGATACCATGACGAAATCCGTTCTGCTCGCAAAGGACAAAACGGCAATCCGTCTCTATACGGACAGCACAGTTGGCTACAAAGCAGGCAAACAAGTCAAGGCTCCAGCGAAATCCAAGGCGATTACAGGAGCAATCCTTGTACCGATGACCTACGTAGCGCAAGAGCTGGGAGTGCCTGTGACCGCTGATACGAAAACGGCTACGTTCTCCATCACGCTGCCAAAGAAGAAAAAGTAAACGGTTTGAAGAGAGCCTTCCGTTACTTCCCGCATTTGAGGGACGTGATGGGGGCTCTTTACATTTGGAGGGAACGATTGACAATTTGTCTGAACAGATCAAAATCGTTTATACTAAAGGGAACTAAGCCAAACGGAGGATATAAACCCATGACAACCGGATTTATCACAGCAATCGTCATTGTCGTGATTGCAATTATTGGAGGCACGATCTTGGTCACAAATAAAGCGTACGGTCGTAAATCGGATGAGATTGATCCCATCGATCCGATTGACAACACAGATAAACAAAAATAAGCATAGATGTTTTTCATTCAACAAAAAAACGTTCACCAATGTAGCTGTGAAAAAGCTTCAGGTGAACGTTTTTTTGTGAAGACAATAAAAAAAAGACCAGCATGCAACCAGTCCTCTTATCCGATAGTATGGTACGCCCGAAGGGAATCGAACCCCCGCACATGGTTCCGGAGACCATTGCTCTATCCACTGAGCTACGGGCGCGCAATGTAGTGGAGGCGGCATAAAATGACGCGTGACGTAGCACTACCTTTGTTATTATAGTAGATCACCGTCCGTTTTGCAAGTGCAACAACTTCCACTCAAAGACAAATTCCTTGAATGAACGGACCAAGCAAATGAAGTTTCTTGGCAAACCGAACACATTTCCGACGGGATCGTGCCAATGGAAGCTGTAATGAATAATCGCATTGAGCGGAAGATGTAGCGTTACTGTAATTCAACATAATTCGACAGCAATCGCATGGTCGGTGCGGTGGCATGAATGAGAAGCTAACGGCATGTGCCCGAGTAGTAATCGATCTTGAGGAGTGGCTGGAGATGGTAAATCGGTGCTCACGTAATTGATACCCCCTTGAATTTTGACCCGAACCTACTTGACGATTATTGCTAGAATCTAGTATCATTTCCTGCGATTCGTAGTAACGATCGAATGCAAAAATGTTTACAATAGTATGTAACTAGTTATCCAAAACGATGGTGAGATCAGTATATTTTAACTTGTTCAAAAATAAAAATAACAACTGTGTTGTTTGGCAGGAAAATTGCATGAACTTGTCGAATACAGTAGTTATAGAGAGAACGATGACGCTGCTATTGAAGTCACATGTAGAGGGGTGCAGCATAAGATGAACATGGGATTTGGACTTTATCAAGAGCAGACGCTTAAGCTCGTGATGACACCTGAGCTGAGACAAGCGATTACTATTCTGCAATATTCAGCAATTGATTTACTTGGGTATCTGCAAGAGCAGGCTACGGAAAACCCGGTGATTGAGTTGCAGGACATGAGTACATCCTTCGACTTTCCCAAAAAAGAAGAAGAGAAGACCCCTGCACAGGTGGATTGGAAAGAAATCGTCGGTAATCGAGCGACAGGCGAGTATTCTGTTAACAAAAATGAAAGCACTTTCAATCCGCTTGATCATGTACACGGACCGGACTCGACGCTCTACGAACACCTCGAAACCCAACTCGGCTACGTGAAGGGACTGACACCGACCCAACGAAAGCTCGGCTTATATTTGATCGGCAATTTGGACGAGAAAGGCTACTTGGAAATCAGTCTCGAAGAAATCAGTGAGAAGCTGGCCGTATCTTTTGAAGAAGTAGAAGATGTGCTCACGGTGATTCAGCATTTCGATCCGGTGGGGGTCGGCGCCCGCAATCTGGAGGAATGCTTGTTGCTGCAGCTTCAGCATAACGGAATGGACGATGACAACATTGTCAAAGTGGTCACAAGTCATCTCCAGGATATTGCGAACAACCGCTATCAGCGCATTGCCGATCAATTAAAAATAACAATCCCTGAGGTTCAGGAGATTGCAGATACGATTCGCACATTGAATCCGCGTCCCGGTGCGGCGTATTATCATGGGGAAACGAAGTTTGTCATACCGGACGTAACGGTCGAAAAGGTCGGTAAGGAGTATATCGTTCTGGTGAATGATGCATCGGCACCGCGATTGACGATCAATACATTTTATGAAAAGCTGCTCAAGGGTGAAAACACACAGGACGAAGCGCAGAAATTCATCCATGAGAAGCTGAATGCAGCGCTTTGGCTGGCAAAAAGCTTGGAGCAGCGCCGTTTGACCTTGATGCGGGTCACGCAGGCAATCGTAGACTTGCAGCGGGACTTTTTCGAGCACGGGGTACACTATCTGAAACCGATGACCCAAAAGGAAATCGCAGAAAGAGTTAGCTTGCATGAATCGACGATCAGCCGCGCTACGAATGGAAAGTATGTGCAGACGCCGCGTGGAGTGTTTGAACTGAAGTATTTCTTCACTTCTGCGCTTTCCACAGCAAGCGGTGATTCCGCCTCTTCGGAGAGCGTCAAACGCAAGATCAAGGCGCTGATCGAGCAAGAGGATCGCAAATCCCCGCATTCCGATCAGAAGCTGGCCGAATTACTGCTTAAAGAGGGCATCGAAATCTCACGCCGGACGGTTGCGAAATACCGTGAGGAAATGCTGATTGCTTCATCAGCAAAACGAAAGAGGTTTTAAGAAGAATGAGCCAGTCTGGTTTGACCATCACCTTGTACGGACGTCCCGGCTGTCATCTATGCGATGATGTCGAGCAGAGCATCCGCCGGATCGGTGAGAAGATTCCGCTTGTTTTGGACGTGATCGACATACACAGTGATACAGCATTATTGGAAAAATATATGTTCACGATTCCGGTTGTTGCCATCAATGGCGAAGAGGTTTTTGTATCCGTTCACGCAGTTGTGACGGAGCAGGAGCTCTGGCAGGAATGTGAAAGAAGATCGCGAGAGACCCGGTGAACAACCGGGTTTTTTCTTTGGGCGATAGCCAAGCTTTCAAAAAAAGTGTTCCTAACTGTTACTTTCAATACATAATAATTGAATTAGTGAAGTAAGTATACTATACTCTTTTTATGAAACAATAATTGGGTAGCCATACCACCTAAGGAGCTGAATGATATGTACGACATTGCAATTATTGGAGCAGGACCTGCTGGAGCCAGTGCTGCGTTGTTTGCCGCAAAGGCTGGAAAGAAAACATTGCTGTTAGACAATGACAAAGGCATGACGAAACGGGCTTGGCTGGAAAACCACTACGGTGTAATGGAAATCTCCGGTCCGGACATGGTGGAGATTGGCCAGAAGCAAGCCACGAAGTTTGGCGCAGAGCTTGTTGCGGCAACCGTCAAAAATGTCGTGAAAAACGACCAAGGCTTCACAGTGGAGACGGAGGAAAATGGTTCTTTCGAGGCAACCCATGTGATCCTGGCGACAGGAGCAGTAGTGGCTTTGGCTGAAGCAATCGGTGTTGAGACCAAGGAAGGGACCGAGCCTCGCATCAAGACGGTGTGCAAGGTTGATGCTGCAGGCAAAACCAACATTCCTGGCATCTGGGCTGCCGGTACTTGCGCTGGCGTTAGCGTACATGCGATCATTACCGCCGGTGATGGCGCCAAGGTGGCGATCAACGTGATCAGCGAAATGAATGGTGAGCGCTACGTTGACCATGATGTTTTGAAAGCATAAGAAGAGCAACGATTGAAAGAAACTGCCGACAACCTCCTGATTTCTGAGGGGGTTGTCTTTTTTGTTGGCATGGTGGCTTTCCATTGCAATTGGGGGCTGCTTACCGTGGGTGGGGAGAAGCGGGTTTCCGTTCAGCTCGGAGGGGGAGAAACAATAAAAAATAAATCTCTTTACTTACTTTAAGTAAGTTTATATAATTTAGTTATAAATACATAAGGGAGAGATCGGCATGAGTGACTTTATTGATTTGGTGAAAACTAGACGTTCTGCGATGAAATTTGTCAAGGACGTGGAAATAGATGATCGTGAGCTGGAGGAAATCTTTCGTTTGGTCAAATTTGCACCTTCCGCTTTTAATCTTCAGCACGCACATTATCTCGTGTTGAAAACATCTGAGCAAAAGGAAAGCCTCTATGAAGCGGCCAACAAGCAGTATAAGGTGCTGACGTCATCTGCGGTCATTCTTGTTTTGGGCGATCTGGGGGCGTACAAGCAGGTTGCGAAAATCAACGAAGGCTTCCTCAACCTCGGTGTGTTCAGCAAGCAGGAATATGATGCAGAAGTAGAGGGTGTGACGCGCTTTTACGAGCAGCGTGGTCCTGTGTTCCATCGCGAAGAAGCGATTCGCAATGCCAGCTTGTCGGCCATGCTGTTCATGCTGGCGGCTAAGGAAAAGGGCTGGGATACATGCCCGATGATCGGATTTGATCCTGAAAAGATTGCTCAGCTGTTGAATATTCCTGACCAATACGTACCAGTCATGATGATTACACTTGGCAAAGAAGATACGACAAAACAGCGTCCGCGAGGTTACCGCAAACCAACAGCAGAATTCGTACATTACAATACAATTTCGTAAACAATAGGGAAGGCACCTCGTTTGTTTGGGCCAAAAACGGGGTGCCTTGCAGAAGCGATTTGAATATGCTAAAGTGAAAGTGAAGCTTGAAGGCAAGTTTTTCTTTTTTGCCTCATGCGGGACGTAAAAAGTATATATCGGGACAAAAAATGTCCATCAACCTACAAATAAGGAAGAGAGCGATGCGTGAAATCATTGAGCTAACGACCAAGCTAGTCCCTGACATGGTTGAGGTATTACGCAAGCGCTACATGCTCTTGCAATTGATTTCCCATCTGCAGCCGATCGGACGCCGCGCGCTTGCTGAAGAGATGAATACGACCGAGCGTATACTCCGTGCCGAAGTCGATGTGCTCCGGGAAGCGGGTGTCATCTATGCCACGACGATGGGCATGAGCTGCACGGAAGAAGGCATGCGGTTGCTTGAGCAGCTGGAGCCTCTTGCTCCAGAGCTGTTTGGATTAACGGAACTGGCCGAACGGCTCAAGCGCAAGCTGAACATCCCGGAGGTCATCGTGGTGAATGGCGATTCGGATCAATCGGAATGGGTGAAGCAGGAGCTGGGACGGATCGGGGCACGGGTGCTCCGGCAGCAGGTGAAGGAAAATGACGTCATTGCCGTAACGGGCGGATCGACCATTGCCACAGTCGCTTCCCATCTGCAGACGGCTCCGGTGTTTCGATCAGCACAGTTTGTGCCTGCCAGAGGCGGTCTTGGCGAGAATGCCGAGATGCAAGCCAACACACTGGTTTCGATGATGGCGGCCAAAAGCGGCGGACAATACCGATTGCTGCATGCACCGGAACAACTCAGTCCGCAGATGCTGCAATCGCTGATGGCGGACCCGCAGGTAGCCGAGGTGCTTCATTTGCTGCGATCAGCCAGGGTGATTGTGCATGGGATTGGCGATGCCCTGACAATGGCCAAGCGGCGAAAATACGCGGAGCAAGATTTGGCTGATCTCGAACAGGCGGGAGCGGTTGGAGAAGCGTTTGGCTACTATTTCAAGGAAACAGGAGAGATCGTTCGCCGCATTTCCACTCTCGGTCTTCAGCTTGAAGATGTCAAAACAGCAGAAATGGTCATCTCTGTTGCAGGAGGTGCCAGCAAGGCAAAAGCCATTCTTTCCTTTGCCCAACAGGCATGTCAGAATGTACTTATTACCGATGAAGGAGCGGCCCGGATGATCCTGTCCCACGTCTCTTAGTCGGGAGACATCTGAGGAAGGAAGAAGTCGTTCATGTCTGGCACAACGCTGCGCGGCTATTTGCCGCTGATCGCACTAATTGCCTGTATTATCATTTGTTTGAGCACGGGAACACCATTGGCGTATGGTTTGTTTGCAGCCGTATTGGTGACAGTATGGTCCGTTCGCGGGCTGGGCTACACGTATCAGCAGCAGTTCCAATTCGGTTGGAATGGTTTGAAGCAGACAAAGCCGGTGTTGGCCATACTTTTTCTGGTTGGGCTGTTGATTCCGCTTATGATGATGGCGGGCACAATCCCCGCGATTATCTACTACGGGCTGTCGATTGTGAATGTTGATTATCTTTTCATTCTTGCTTTTCTTTTAACCGCGAGCGTCGCGTACTTGCTAGGGACATCGGTTGGAACGCTCTCGACGATCGGTCTTTCTTTAATCGGAATTGCCCACGCGGCACAGGTGCCGTTGCCGATGATTGCAGGGGCGCTAATCTCGGGAGCAATGGTTGGAGAGCGATTCTCGCCTCTGTCGAGCAGTCGTTTGCTCGTGCTTGCGAGTATCGAGGCGGATGAAAAAATAGGCCGCTTTGCCCGATCCACCGGGCTGGCAGCAACCGTGGCTACGGCAATGTTGTTTTTACTGCTGGATCTTCTGAGGGAAAAGGCATCCGCCGGTGATGTCATCAGCTCCTATCAACAGCTGCTGGAACAATATTTTCACGTATCATGGCTCAACCTGATTCCGCTTTTGGTGCTGCTAGGTTCGTTTGGCTTTCGGGTAAAGGCGATTCACGCCTTGTTTTATGGAATCGTCGCAAGCGCTGTTTTGCTGCTTTTTACGAACCCGCCACAAGGCGCGGCGTTTGTTCGTGCGATGCTGTATGGATTTGAGCTGAACTCACAGACTAAGCTGGATCAACTGGTCCATGGCGGCGGGATGATGGCCATTTTGGCTGTGCTGGTTTTGATCAGTCTGGCAGGATTTATGAATGGCATTCTGAACAAAGCAAACCTGCTGGCACCTGTCATCAACAGATTGATGGGTGATACGGTCAACCAAGTGAGTCTTGTCATAAAAAGTGTGGTGCTCTCCTTTATCGTTATCGTCATCAGCTGCAACCAGACCATCCCGATCCTCGTGTTGGGGGCAAGCTTGCCGGAGCGGTTCCGACAGCTTCCACAGGGGAACGAGCTGTTAGGCCGCACGATGCTGGATGCGACATTGATCATGCCGCCGCTTGTGCCGTGGAACGGTCTGGCGATGGTGATGGGCGTAACGCTGGGGATTTCGACGATTGAGACACTGCCATACATGTGGTTTTTGCTGCTGCTTCCGTTGGTAACCATCCTTTTCACCCGATTTGCCTCGTCCAAACAGGTGGACGCGATGCCAAGGCAGGTGAACCAGGGTGGATAGATAAACTCTAGGAGGAATGAATGATGTTGAAGATTGGGATCAATGGTTTTGGACGAATTGGACGAAATGTGTTCCGTGTGGCACTTGCACATAAAGATATTGAAGTTGTCGCGATCAACGATCTGACCGATGCGAAAACGTTGGCGCATTTGCTCAAATACGACAGCGTGCACGGTGTGCTGGATGTGTCGGTTGAGGTACGCGAGAACTCGCTGATTGTCGACGGCAAGGAAATCAAGGTGTTGGCAGAGCGTGACCCAGGCAAGCTGCCTTGGGGAGAATATGGCGTTGATATCGTCATCGAATCGACGGGCCGCTTCACCAAGCGCGAGGATGCCGCGAAGCACCTGGAGGGTGGCGCGAAAAAAGTCATCATTTCCGCTCCGGGGACCAACGAGGACATTACGATTGTTATGGGCGTCAACCATGAAGCGTATGATCCGCAACAGCATACCGTCATCTCCAACGCTTCCTGCACGACCAACTGCCTGGCGCCGTTCGCCAAGGTGCTCAACGACAAGTTCGGGATCGTTCGCGGTCTGATGACCACCGTTCACTCGTACACGAATGACCAGCAAATCCTCGATCTGCCGCACAAAGATTTGCGCCGTGCGCGCGCTGCGGGCATGAGCATCATTCCGACTTCGACGGGAGCGGCCAAAGCGGTCGCATTGGTACTGCCTGAGCTGAAAGGAAAATTGAACGGATTTGCGATGCGTGTGCCAACCCCGAACGTATCGGTGGTCGACCTGACCGTGGAGCTGAAGGTAGATGTTACCAAGGAGGAAGTCAACCAGGCGCTGAAAGAGGCGGCCGAAGGCCCGCTGAAGGGTGTGCTGGCCTATTCCGAGGAACCGCTTGTATCGATCGACTACAACGGGAATCCGGCGTCGTCGACAATCGATGCGCTGTCGACAATGGTGCTCGAAGGCAACATGGTTAAGGTTGTTTCGTGGTATGACAACGAATGGGGTTACTCGAATCGTGTAATTGACCTGTGCCAGTATGTTGCACAGCGTGGCTTGTAAACGTACAATAGAACTGTTGTGGAAAAAGGGAGAGCAGCAACGCAGCATCTCCCTTTTCTGTATGAACGAATGCTAGACAACGGTAAGGTAAGGGAGGATTTTGTACGTGAACAAGAAGTCGATCCGCGATGTCGAGTTGGCTGGAGTGCGAGTGTTTTGCCGCGTTGATTTCAACGTGCCGATGAAGGAGGGAGTCATCACCGATGATACCCGGATTCGCGCAGCTTTGCCAACGATTCAATATTTGTCCGAAAACGGGGCCAAAGTCATTCTGGCCAGCCACTACGGTCGTCCGAAGGGCGCTGTTGTGGAAGAAATGCGCTTGACTGCAGCAGGGGAGCGTTTGGCCAAGCTGCTGGGCAAACCGGTGAAAAAGCTCGATGAATCGATCGGGGAAGCGGTTGAGCAAGCGGTAGCCGATATGCAAAATGGCGACGTGGTTTTGCTCGAAAACGTGCGTTTCCACGCAGGCGAAGAAAAGAACGATCCTGAGCTGGCGAAGAAGTTTGCCAAGCTGGCCGATTTGTTCGTCAACGACGCGTTCGGTACGGCACACCGCGCACATGCCTCGACGGCTGGTATCGCCCAATACATACCGGCGGTTGCCGGATTTTTGATGGAAAAAGAAATTCAATTCCTTGGCGGCGCACTCTCCAAGCCGGAGCGTCCATTCGTGGCGATCGTTGGTGGAGCCAAGGTGAAGGATAAAATCGCTGTTATTGAAAACCTGCTGACAAAAGTCGATACGCTCATTATCGGCGGCGGCATGGCGAATACGTTCATTAAAGCGCAAGGCTACAATGTCGGCGCATCGCTGTGCGAGGAAGACAAGCTCGATTTGGCTCGTACCTTGATGCAGCAGGCGAAAGAGCGCGGTGTAGCGCTGCTGATGCCGGTTGACGTGGTCGTTGCGGACAAATTCGCCGCTGATGCGGCTACGCAAATCGTATCGATTGAGGCGATTCTGGACGGCTGGATGGCGCTCGATATCGGACCGAAGACGATCGAGATTTTCCGCGAAGCGGTAGAGTCGTCCAAAACGGTGATCTGGAACGGACCGATGGGCGTATTCGAAATGGATGCTTTTGCAAAAGGGACGATTTCCGTAGCGGAAGCAATGACGAAATGCACCGGTACGACGATAATCGGCGGCGGTGATTCAGTCGCAGCGGTCGAAAAAGCGGGCGTAGCGGAGAAGATGACGCATATTTCCACGGGCGGCGGCGCTTCCCTGGAGTTCATGGAAGGCAAGGACTTGCCGGGCGTTACCGTGTTACAAGACAAGTAAAGGACGTGTGAGATGTTGAGAACACCGATACTCGCGGGCAACTGGAAAATGTTCAAGACGATTGCGGAGGCAACCGACTTTGCCAAGCAGCTGGTGGAAAGGGAACCGATTGCAGGTGTCGAGCAGGTCATCTGTGCACCGTTTACGACGCTTTCGGCCTTGGCGTCGATTTTTCAGGGAACCCCGTATGCACTGGGTGCGCAAAATGTTCATTTTGCTGATCAGGGAGCGTTTACCGGGGAAATCAGCCCGTTGATGTTGAAAGAAATTGGCGTCACCTACGTGATCATCGGTCATTCTGAACGCCGTCAATATTTTAACGAAACAGATGAGAGCGTCAATAAAAAAGTACAGGCGTCGCTTTCCCACGGTTTGCTTCCGATCATGTGTGTGGGCGAATCGCTTGAAGAGCATGAAAGCGGCAGCACAGAGCAGGTTGTCCGGACGCAGACGCTGGCGGCATTCGAAGGATTATCGGCTGAACAAGCGAAGCAGGTGGTGATCGCCTATGAACCGATCTGGGCGATTGGTACGGGCAAATCGTCGACGGCCGAAGATGCGAACCAGACGATTGCGTACATTCGCGCTTGTGTACAGGAGAAGTTCGGAGCGGATGTGGCGAATGCTGTTCGCATTCAATACGGCGGCAGCGTCAAGCCTGACAATATCGAAGGATACATGCGCCAATCCGACATTGACGGAGCATTGGTCGGCGGAGCAAGCTTGACAGTGGACGGCTTTGTTCAACTGGTCGCCGGCGCTTCAACAGCTAGGGGGTAAACAGGAGATGACACAAAGACCAAAACCGGTAGCACTGATTATTTTGGACGGCTTTGCCTTACGCAACGAAACGTATGGTAATGCGGTGGCACAGGCGAACAAGCCGAATTTTGAACGGTATTGGTCCCAGTTTCCTCACGCAACGCTTCAAGCGAGCGGGCTTGCGGTAGGTTTGCCGGAGGGGCAAATGGGGAACTCGGAAGTAGGCCACCTGAACATTGGCGCAGGCCGCGTCGTGTACCAGGATTTGACCCGGATCAGCAAGGACATTCACGAAGGCGGATTTTTCGAGAACGACACGCTGGTGGGGGCCGTTCAATACGCGAAAGCAAACGGCAAAAAGCTGCACCTGTTCGGGCTTTTGTCTGACGGCGGTGTTCACAGCCATATTCGTCACCTGTTTGCGTTGTTGGAGTTGGCGAAGCGAAACGACTTCAAGGATGTGAACATTCACGCCTTCCTCGACGGCCGGGACGTAGCGCCTGACAGTGCGGTCGGCTACATTGAAGAGCTACAAGCCAAGATTGATGAGTTGGGCGTCGGCAAAATTGCAACCGTGCAAGGACGCTATTACGCAATGGACCGCGACAAGCGTTGGGAGCGGGTCGAAAAGGCGTACCGTGCCATGGTGTATGGAGATGCTCCGCATTATACCGATCCAGTCAAAGCGGTGAAGGAATCGTACGAGAAATCGATCATGGACGAGTTTGTCATGCCGACCGTGATCGTCGATGATGCCGATCAACCGGTGGGCAAAATCGAGAGCAAAGACGCCGTCATTTTCTTCAACTTCCGTCCTGACCGTGCGATCCAGATTTCGCAGACGTTCACCAACGAAGATTTCCGCGGATTTGACCGTGGGGAGGAACGGCCGCGCGATCTTCATTACGTGTGTCTGACGCATTTCAGCGAGACGGTTGATGGATATGTTGCGTACAAGCCAGCCAACCTGGACAACACGCTTGGCGAGGTGCTTTCCCAAAACGGATTGAAGCAGCTGCGCATTGCCGAGACCGAGAAGTACCCGCACGTGACCTTCTTCTTCAGCGGCGGTCGGGAACAGGAATTCCCGGGGGAGAAGCGGATTTTGATCCCTTCGCCAAAAGTAGCGACGTACGACCTGCAGCCAGAGATGAGTGCGGTGGAAGTTACGGATGCGGTAGTAGCGGAGATCGAAGCCGAAAACTTTGACGCGATTATCCTGAACTATGCCAACTGCGACATGGTCGGCCATTCCGGCATGATGGAGCCGACGATTAAGGCGGTCGAGACAGTGGATACGTGCCTGGGACGCATGGTTGACGCCATTTTGGCAAAAGGCGGGGTGGCGATCATTACGGCTGACCACGGCAACGCCGATCTGATGCTCGATCCAAACGGACGCCCGATTACGTCGCACAGCACGTATCCGGTCCCGGTGATCGTGACCAAGCAAGGCGCTTCCTTGCGCGAGGACGGGATTCTTGCGGACCTGTCACCGACAATGGTAGAGTTATTAGGAGTAGCGCAACCGAAAGAGATGACAGGAAACTCTCTTTTGCAGAAATAAAAACGAACGATAGGGGTTGGCTTGAGATGACAATGATTACTGATGTGTATGCTCGCGAGGTTATGGACTCCCGCGGCAATCCTACCGTTGAGGTGGAAGTGTATCTGGAAGATGGATCGATGGGCCGTGCGATGGTACCGTCCGGCGCTTCGACAGGTGCGTATGAAGCGGTTGAGCTGCGCGATGGCGACAAGTCCCGCTACTTGGGCAAAGGTGTATTGAAGGCAGTTAAAAACGTAAATGAAATCATCGCGGAGGAAATCGTCGGTCTCGATGTATTCGACCAAGTCGGCATCGACATGACGATGATCGAGCTGGATGGCACGCCAAACAAGGCGAACCTCGGTGCAAATGCCATCCTCGGCGTTTCCATGGCAGTAGCACGCGCGGCGGCTGCATCGCTTGGCATTCCGCTTTACAACTACCTGGGCGGCTTCAACGCGAAGGAGTTGCCAGTCCCAATGATGAACATCCTGAACGGCGGTAAACACGCCGATAACACCGTAGACATCCAGGAATTCATGGTAATGCCGATCGGCGCAGAATCGTTTGCACATGCGCTCCGTATGGGCGCGGAAATTTTCCACTCGCTCAAAAAAGTATTGACTGCGAAAGGCCTGAACACCGCTGTAGGTGATGAAGGTGGTTTCGCACCTGACCTGAAATCCAACGAAGAAGCAATCACAACGATCCTCGAAGCAATCCAAGCTGCTGGTTATGAAGCGGGCAAGGATGTATTCATCGCGTTGGACGTTGCTGCTACTGAAATGTTCAAAGACGGCAAATACCACTTCGAAGGCGAAGGCGTAGTGAAAACAACCGAAGAAATGATCGCGTTTTACGAAGACCTTGTCAGCAAATATCCGATCATCTCGATTGAGGACGGCTTGTCCGAGGATGACTGGGATGGCTGGAAAGCGCTGACCGACCGCATCGGCAGCAAAGTACAGCTCGTAGGCGACGACCTGTTCGTAACCAACACCGAGCGTCTCGCTCGCGGAATCGAGAACAACACGGGTAACTCCATTCTCGTAAAAGTGAACCAAATCGGGACTCTGACTGAAACATTCGATGCCATCGAAATGGCAAAACGCGCTGGCTATACGGCTGTGATTTCGCACCGTTCCGGTGAGACCGAGGATTCCACAATCGCGGATATCGCGGTTGCAACGAATGCTGGTCAAATCAAAACGGGCGCTCCTTCCCGTACCGACCGCGTAGCGAAGTACAATCAATTGCTGCGTATTGAGGACGAATTGGGTGAAACCTCTCGTTTTGGTGGACGCGCAGCTTTCTATAACCTGAAAAAATAATGGTTTTGATATCAAAACAGGTGCTCTCTCCCTTAACGGGATGAGCACCTGTTTTGTTGGGGAGGAAAACGCTTGAAAAAGGGCACCGGGGCATGTTCCGGTGCCTTACGTTTTTCTCGCGCGAATCATTGCTATACGGGGAGTAGCAGATTTTCCGTTGCGGATGTCGATTTTGAAGAAGTACGCCCTTTGCCGAACGGAATGCACATGGGGGAGCCGAATAGAGGGTCTTGGGCAATTTGACATTCCATCTGAAATACATCCCGTACCAGTTCGGTCGTAATGATCTCCTCT